>JBDUAU010000596.1:0-4110 GCA_040004485.1 Saprospiraceae bacterium | reverse complement strand
AGAGGGTCCTGTCAATTTCTATCATGGATTTAATCAACCCAAGCTTCTGGATAGACAGGAGTTGAGATTGCAGTTTGACAGAGGAGACATTACATTGTACGAGTGGGTTCCTGTAAAGATCAGATTGCATGGATTATTGAAAACGCCACAAATCGATAAGTTAAAATCTTTGTTTCCCGCTTGTAAAATTGAGTTTCATTCAGATGACTTAAGCAATAAAAAAGTCAGAGGAAAATTCATGGATATAGATTTTAATTCCCTCATCACGATGGAGTCAGGTGACATCGCTGATAAAATGGTTCGATATGAACAACTTGTAATTTCAATGTTGGAAGATCAATGGAATTGGATTAAGGATCGTTCGCATGTGCGTAAGATTGATGATACGAATGCTGTGGAATCGCTTCGTATGGCAGAGGAGGCCACAAAGCGGTCTGCAATATTTTAAAGTATAATGCATTGCTCCCTTTTATTGTAATTATTTTTTCAAATAAGTCACTGGAGTAATGTCAAATTCAAATCAAAAAATCGTCGATGCGTTCTTTGCTTCCTATGGCAAGAATGATATGGCAGGGATAAGAAATGTCGTAGCAGATGATGCCGTATGGTACTTTATAGGAAGGCATCCACTTGCCGGAATTAAAAATGGAGTTCAGGAAATTGCTGTCTTTTTTGATGCTATGGGGAAAATAATGGGCAGTTCAAATCCAACTATTGAAAAATTAATTGTTGGTGAAAATGGCGATTATTTCTTTGAATGTTCTCATATAAAGACAAACAGGCCTGATGGGATCAATGTGGATCATCATGTTTCTGTCTTGTGGACGATCAAAGATGGAAAGATTGTAGAAGGACGACATTTTTTTGCTGATCCGGTCGCAATCGATGAGTATTTTAATGATGTCGTGAAAGGTCAGGAATAATCAGATACAAGAAGCAGCAGACTTCTTTAATTGCATTTTTGCCACTTTCGGATCTACATGAACTGTGTCATGCTCGAAGTCCAATTTGATCCGCCATTTCTGTAAAGTAGCAGCTCCTATAATGGCTTCTTCACTTAACCCGGGCACGACCAGAAATTCATCGGAAAGAAGGACATCTTCAAGATAGAAGTCCAAAGAAACTCTTTCACTTATCTCAATGAAATGTCCCTCAGCTGCAGTAGCGATACTTCGTTTTCTGCCAAGTTTCGTTGGGATTTCGACACCTTTTAGAGAATCAGGATTTATACATGATAAGTTGGCTCCACTATCAAACAGTGAGTAAAGACGGACTTCTCCTTGTGAGCCCACGAACAGGATTGGAAGTTTAATAACAGACATAACACATATATTTTTACAAAATTAAAGTTATATCCGGACTTAGCCGTTTCGTAAACGGATAAAATGTGGTACACAAATCCTCGTAAAAAACAGTGTGGCACACTTAGGTGTGCCACACCTAAGTGTGCCACACTGTCTTAAGCTGTTGATTATGAGAGCCCCTGGATAGTTATGCACATTCTTTTTTTTAGCACAAAATAATTGAGATTTTTCCTCATGAGAACTACCTCCGGATCACCAGCCTCCGAATATTCTATTTCTCTCGAGGTCTGAAGAGTTTGCCTTCGAGATCGAATTTGCCCTAAATACTTTGTGCTAACCGTGAGTCTGATTATACTCCATTTCTAAAGTGGTTTAGTTCACCATTATGCTCTCTAAGCTATATAATGTACCGAATGAGTAATGAATTACGGCAAGGGTTATCATAAATCTGTAGAAAGGATGGAGATTTAGTAAAGGCTAAAGGGCCTGCAATAACAATACAGAGGTGAGACTTTATATTGTATTCTATCTGGTGACGAGGGGTGTCGTCACCAGATTTTTTATTAAGTAAGATTACTATCTGAAGATGACCAGTCGCTCGACAAAGTATTTTCCCCCCGAAGAAATTTTGAGGATATAAATTCCGGGACATATAACATCCAGATCAATCTCTTTTTCATCCTTTGCTGCATAAATAATTCGTCCATCCGAATTAATAATCTGCAAGTCAAAAGACGCATTGCTTGCCGGATTAATAAATAGCTTGTCACTGGCCGGATTCGGAAATACATCTATATCAAGCATCTTTGCTTCATGCAGGCCAACAGTTGAATGATCTTCAATGACGATCGTGTCCGTCAGTGTGCATCCATGTGAATCAATAATCATGACGATATAGTTGCCCGGCAAAAATACATTGATATCCTCCGATGCACTTGTGAATCCTGCAGGACCTGTCCACAGATAGGAATAAGGATTTGTTCCTCCGGTGACATGAATTGAAATTGATCCCGAGAGGCTATCTGTAATATGAGTTATCTGATCTACAACGAGTAGTATGGAATCAGGTGGAATCAATTGAAAACTAAAACCAACATATATACATCCTAAATCTTCGTTGGTAATAGTCAGGCTATACGCACCCTCGCAAAGATTATTGAGATAATAAGTCGTATCTCCTGTACTCCATAGATAACTTACTTGAACCGTCGTATCCGATATTAGTGCAGTTGCAGTTCCATCACAACTTGAGTGACATGTAGGTTCTACATAAAGAAAACTATGCAAGCCAATGCATTGAAATGATTTTATTAACGCAAAGTCCAGATCTGTACATCCATGCGCATCTGTAACTGTAAGAAAATAAGCACCGGGCGAGAGATGAGTGATCAATGAATCCACACTGCCATTACTCCATAGATAGGTATATGGACCAGTGCCGCCTATCGGAGCTGACCATGCCGTCCCATCATTGAGATCCGTACCTGTTTCATCAGTATGACCTGCATTTGCATTTAAAGGAAATGGTTGTGTCACTGTAAAAACCCCCGATGCAGAACAACCTGCAGCATCAGTAGCTGTGACACCATAACTACCTGTGCAAAGAAAGTTACGGGAAGACTGGGTACTTCCATTTTCCCACAGATACGTGACCGGGGGTAATGGATTATTCAGCGTAACTGTAATACTTCCATTACAACTTTCAAAACAGGAAGTATTTATCACATTACCATCAAGCGTTGTGCAACCAAACATATTAACAAAAACAGATTGTGTGGCAGAACACGAGTTTGCATCTGATACCGTGACTGAATACATTCCGGGCATCAGACCTGTAATTAATGAATCGGTGCTGCTGTTACTCCACATGTAAGCATATGGTCCAACACCTCCTGAAGGTATAACCCATGCCATGCCATCATTGGATACTGGTCCAGTCTCTCCGGAAGACATAGCGCCCGAAAATAACTGTGAAGGTGTTGTAATTAAATAAGTCTCAGCGACACCACATCCATTATCATCCAGGGCTGTCGCGGATATGTAGCCATCACACAAGTCAGTCACGACAGGGCCAACCGTTCCATCACTCCATAAATATGAATAAGGAGGAGTGCCATTGCCCACAGCATGAATTTGAATGGATCCATTACAGGTTCCATGACATAGCGGATTGAATATATTAGCTCCGATAGAAAGTGCAGGACAACCAAATGCATTTACAATCACATTTTCTGTTGCTGTACATCCTGCCTCATCAATGATCGTCACGGTGTACACACCGGGAGCAAGATTAACGATCATAAATGCAGATGATCCATTGCTCCATTCAAAACTATAGGGATCTGATCCTCCGGTGGGTAAAGCCATCGCCGTGCCATTATGTGCATTTGCACTGGTCTCATTTGTGGCACTGGCATTGACAATGATTGGATATGTATTCGTTATCGTTACACTACCGGTTGCAGATGTTGAACTTGCGTCAGTAACGGTTACTCTGTATGTTCCTGCAGTAAGGTTTGTAATGATGGCCTCTGTTCCTCCAGTACTCCATACATAATAATATGGTGTTGTACCGCCGGTAACATTTGCTGCTGCAGTTCCGTTTGGTGCACAAAATGATGTTCCATTTATACCGGTAACACTTACGATCAATGAATCGGTCAGCGACTTCTCGCTTACCATATCATTTAAAGTTGTACCATCCGATTGTGTATACATTGAACTCAACCGGAGGGAAAAGCAACTTAATAATGTTAAGAATAATGATTTTTTCTGCGGCTTTATTCCTGGTATTTCTATTGCAGTT
>JBDUAU010000060.1:0-4117 GCA_040004485.1 Saprospiraceae bacterium | reverse complement strand
GAAAAGATCAGCCAAATTTTTTCACCAACCATAAAATAAGAGCAACAGAACCAAGACCAAACGCCAGCAACCAAATGAGGCCAATTCCTGCTCCTGCTATTCCTCCTGATGATACAACAAGTAAAAATATACCGAAACCCCAGGTGATGATCCATAACCAAAACCATCGATTCACCGGATCACTAAAAATACCTGAAGAATGCTTTGAGCCCTTTGAAGTGGATTTTTTATTTAGCCCGGAGAACAAATGTTCGAATCGAACAAGACGTTTTTCGTTCCTCTTTAATTCTTTTAATTCCATTTTTGAGGTCTGATGATCAGGAATCATTTCGCACATCTCAATCATGGATGTAGGATGATCTTCTGTGTTGACAGTAGAAGCACCAAAAAGAAATGTAGGCAGGAAAAAGTTGACTGAAAACAGTATGAGGGCGAGTTTTCGGATCATAGATAAAGAGTGGGTAAGAGACTAATTAATGCAAAAGTGTTATTATAGTCTAAGATACAGCGAAGTAATAAATATAGGGTAAAATAAAAAAGGCTGTTCCAATGAAGGGACAGCCTTTTTTATCAGAAAAATATTTTATTAGTTCAATGTATAACGGGCAGAAAGAGCTCCATTATCGCCGCCAAAACCGCTGTAACCACCACCAATAACGATAGTAGGAAGCCAATCGACACTAAGATTAATTGGTGCATTTGCAAATTTATAATCTAAGCCTATAGCACCATTGATCCCAAAAGCAAATGATTCACAATCAGGACAAAAATCATAGCTATACAGGAAAGCCTGAGCACCTCCACCTACATACCATTGGAGACCATCTACACTGGAAATAGGGAAATGGTATAGATACATAGCTCCGGGATTTATGTAGTTATATCCTGAATTACCTCTGTATCCTAAATACAACTCAATTGCAGCAGGATCTGATATAAAAAATTTATAAGAAACCGCAAGAGGAAATCCTAAACGAAGTCCTACTGCACTTTTGTAACCTTGTGCGTTTGCACTATTTGCAATAGCAAACAACACCAGCATTGAGACGAGCAAAGCAAATTTTTTCATAGTTAGAGTTTTTATTTTTAGATTTTTGATTACCAAATTCACCGAAATATAAAGAGATTTCAATAACTTTTACTAACCTTATTATTAATATATGTTTCTTCTTATTTATTTGAAAATGGGTACAATGAAAGCATACCCCAGCCTATGATAAAACCTAGGCCGCCAATGGGTGTGAGAATGCCTATAAACGGGATGTTCAGTCCAGTAATGCTTTCGGTGGCAATATAGAAAAGTGAGCCGGAAAATAGTAAAGCACCCGAAATAAAAAATATTCCGGCACTTCTCAACAGTCGTGAGTTCTCATCTTTTATGCCTAAGATCACAACGAATAGGAGTGCCAGAACGTGAATAAAAAGATAAAGCACCCCTGTTCTGATGATATCAAGTGAGGTGGGCTCTAATCTGTTTTTAAGGTAATGAGCCCCAAAGGCCCCAAATATGACACCGAAAGCACCCAGAACAGAACCAATGGCTAACAGTCGTCTATAAAATGAATTCATCATAAGGTCCAGTTTATGGGTGTTTCACCTCTTTTTTTCAATATCGTATTCGTTTTGGAAAAATGACTGCAACCACTGAAGGCATCTCTTGCCAATGGCGACGGATGAGCTGCTTCCAGAACTGTATGTTTTGTAGTATCAATTAGTGCTTTCTTCGTCCTGGCGTAATTTCCCCATAGCAGAAAGATAAGGCCCTGCCTTTCATTTGAGAGGATTTTTATAACCGCATCCGTAAAAATCTGCCAACCAATTTTGCCATGTGAGGCTGGGTTATTCTTTTCTACTGTAAGTATGGCATTTAGGAGAAAGACACCCTGAGATGTCCATGCACTCAGATCACCATGCTGAGGAATCGTAAATCCCACATCGCGATGTAATTCCTTATAAATATTTTTTAGTGAGGCCGGAATAGGGATATTTTTTGGTACTGAAAAACATAATCCCATCGCCTGACCAGCTCCGTGATATGGGTCCTGACCCAGTATGACAACTCTGACTTTATCAAAAGGTGTGATATTGAATGCGTTGAAAATAAGAGGTCCCGGTGGATAGATCGTTTTGCCTTTGGATCTTTCTTCAGTGAGAAATTTTTTTATCTGAGAAAAATAAGGTTTTGAAAATTCGCCAGACAAATGCTCGCGCCATGAAGCTTCAATTTGAACATTTGCTGGATTGAGGTGAGGTAAAGTCACTTAAACCGAATAAATAATGGTGGAAGAAGTGACTCCGACTGGGTTCGAACCAGTAACCTACGCTTTAGAAGAGCGTTGCTCTATCCAATTGAGCTACGGAGCCTTTATTATTTTATTGTCTTTAGTTGTTGGATATCAGATGCGAATAGGGTATTAGGTCTAAAGATAATTTTGAAAATAAATTGAAATCATTTTTTATCCCTAAACCTTATTTGCTATTCTATTTTCCAAAAACTAACAGCAAGTAACTAGCTTTTTGACAAATAGGTCTGCCAGTCCATAGTCTTGTAGATTTCTCCCGCTGCAAATTTCAGTTCTTTAACTAACGCATCTCCCAGTAAATAACCGGGTGAGGTTGCAATCGTCTTATATTCAGAATCTAACATAACAAACGTTGGAAAAGACATCTGGCCTTCTAAAATAATGGATGCCAATTCATTTGTTCCTCCTCTTCCACCTGGGACCCAGTTAAAGTCATATCCTTTCCAATGGATAGTTTCTTTTTGTTCTGCATTGAGATGGATTGCGTAAAAATCCCTGTTCATTAGGGCCACGACAGCAGAATCCTTAAAGGTTGTCTGGTCCATTTTTTTACACCAGCCACACCAGTCTGTGTAAACATCCACAAAAATCTTTTTTGGTGTTTTGGCGTTTTCGACAGCTGCCTCTTCCCAGGTCATCCATTTGATTTCCTTTTCCTGGGCCTGGAGGCTTAGGGTACTCACTATGAGCATTATAAATAAACAATACTTGGATAAAGCCATTATATTTCTACTTTGATTCAGGACACAAATATATGCATAAACTCATATTAGGCTTAGGGGGTTCAAGTGGAGCTATATATGCCAGGCTATTACTTGAACGGTTAGCTGCAGTCAGTGATCAGTATGATGAACTTGGAATTGTGATGAGCAGAAATGCCCGGATCAACTGGGACATGGAGATTAAAGACAAGGCGATAGAGAGTTTCGGTCATAAAATCTATGCGTCAGACGATTTTAATGCTCCTTTTGCCAGTGGTTCATCCCGATTTAATACCATGATCATTTGCCCTTGTTCTATGGGTACATTGGCCAGGATAGCCAATGGATATTCCGATGATCTGATGACACGAGCAGCTGATGTGATCCTGAAAGAAAGAAGAAAACTTATCGTCGTGCCCAGAGAAATGCCTTTCAGCATCATACACCTTGATAATATGAAAAAGCTCACTGAAGCAGGGGCTATCATATGTCCAGCCATACCTTCTTTTTATAGCCAACCGGATACGATTGAAAAACTTTGCATGACCGTAGTGGACAGGGTATTGGATCTTGCCGGATTTAGATTGGATTCGTTTCGATGGGGAGACGAGTAACGAATAACGAGTAACGAATAACGAGTAACGAATAAACGAGTAACGAATAAACGAGTAACGAATAACGAGTAACAAATAACGAGTAACAAATAACGAGTAACGAATATCAAAGTATAACTTCCGGTTTCAGCTTTCTTTTTCGCCAATTGACAATTGCTAATTGCCTGTTGCCAATTGCCAATTGTCTATTGCATTTTCTCTATGCTCTATGCTCTATGCTCTATGCTCTATGCTCTTTGCTCTTTGCCAAAGTAGCCCCGGCGGGGATCGAACCTGCATCAAAAGTTTAGGAAACTTCTATTCTATCCATTGAACTACGGGACCAAACATTCAAATAACTTCTATTCTATCTCCCGCCTGAGTCGGGATTTCGCCGCAGCTCAACATTCAACTACGGGTAATGAAATACACTATACTTCTATTCGATCTCCTTTCTCCCTCATGATTGTGTAATTGTTCACTTTTTCATTGCGTGAGCTAAGAGGGTGCAAATATAGAA
>JBDUAU010000632.1:0-4121 GCA_040004485.1 Saprospiraceae bacterium | reverse complement strand
TAAAATGGAAGATCATCAAAAGAAGATCCATCATCTCCGTTAGCAGTAGGAGCGGAGGTCGGAAAGTCTCCGGCAGGCTGACGGCTCTTGGTCTCGCTTCCTGCTGATTCAACTCGCCAGGCCTGGAGATTTGTAAAGTATTTTCCCTGCCATTCTCTCCCACGTAAATCAAAATAAACTTTGATATCACTGCCTTCAGCTATCGGATCGATGATTTCACATCGGTCCTGGACCAGCTGAAACTTAATGTGCTGTGGGTATTGACCTTGCTCAACAAGGATGACAAATTCCCTGGTCTGGAAAGTACCAGATTTTTGCTCCATATCAAATTTCTTGTGGAGCTTACCTTCAACTTCGTACGACATTTTGATATTGTTTTAATTGGTGATTAATATGCTTTTGCAAATAAAACTCTTCCTTCTGATTTTTTACCAGTCAGAATACATTTTCCTTCTTCCATTTTTCTGTCCAGAGGTATACAACGTATTGTAGCCTTTGTCAATTCCTTAATTTTCAATTCCGTTTCAGTAGTTCCATCCCAATGTGCTGAAACGAATCCACCTTTTGTATCAAGGATATCAGCAAAGGTCTCATAATCATCTGCTTCATAGGTATTTTCATGCCTGAATCTCAATGAACGCAACAAGAGGTTCTCTTGTATATGTTGCAAAAGATTTTCAACATATGTGCCAAGACCGTCTAAAGGAATAAATTCCTTTTCTCTCGTATCTCGTCGTGCGACTTCAGCCTGATTTTTTTCAAGATCCCTTTGACCAATGGCTACTCTCACCGGAACACCTTTCATCTCATACTCAGCATACTTAAATCCTGGTCTTGATTTCTCGTCTACATCATATTTCACAGATATACCTTTGGCCTTTAATTCTTTCAAAAGTTTTTCTGCTACGTCATTAATCAAAGGATCGGGTTTAGGCACAGGAATGATAACAACCTGGAGCGGTGCAAGTTTCGGAGGAAGTACTAATCCTTCATCATCACTATGCGTCATAATCAAACCACCGATGAGCCGGGTAGAAACTCCCCATGAGGTCGCCCATACAAATTCCTTCTGGTTATTTTCATTTAAGAACGTAACATCAAACGCTTTTGCAAAATTCTGTCCGAGGAAATGAGAGGTACCTGCCTGAAGGGAACGTCCATCCTGCATGAGTGCTTCAATGGTATAGGTATCTATAGCACCTGCAAACCGTTCGTTGACAGTCTTCACACCTTTGACCACCGGCATAGCCATGTATGATTCAGCAAAATCAGCATAGATATCATGTATCATAAGTGATTCAGCTATTGCCTCTTCCTGTGTTGCATGTGCAGTATGGCCTTCCTGCCACAAGAACTCTGTCGTGCGAAGGAATGGCCTGGTACGCATTTCCCATCTTACGACATTCGCCCATTGATTGATCAATAACGGAAGATCACGATAAGATTGAATCCAGTCTTTGTATGTACTCCAGATGATCGTTTCAGATGTCGGCCTGACAATAAGCTCTTCTTCCAGTTTTGCATCCGGATCTACTATGAGGCCATTTCCATTTGGATCAGCTTTCAGGCGGTGATGAGTGACCACCGCACATTCCTTTGCAAATCCATCAACGTGCTGAGCCTCACGGCTCAGAAAACTTTTTGGAATAAAAAGAGGAAAATAAGCATTGACATGGCCTGAATCTTTAAACTTCTGGTCCAGTATGGCGACCATTTTCTCCCAGATCGCGTAGCCATGAGGCTTGATGACCATACATCCCCTGACAGCCGAATTATCTGCCAATCCGGCTTTCTTCACAATATCCAGATACCATTGGGAATAATCCTGAGAACGGGGGGTTATCTCTTTTGCCATATTTTATCTCAATCCAGTTGCCTGGAAGTCATTTAGTTAATTTCTTTTTAATGTTTCTAACGGTGAAACTTATATTCTTACCCAGGCGTCTTATTGACAGGAATCGCCATAAAAGAGATGGCGAGATGAATTCAACTTTTAACAGCGCGGTGACAGGAATTTAAGCTCTTGTTAACTACATCGACCCCGCAAAAGTAATACTTTAGCAGTGGATGTTGAGAGTTTCCTGCCGACAGGCATCAACCAAATGCAAAACATGAAAATGTACACCTTAAAATTTTACCTGATTGCTCTTGGATTCACGTTTGTGATCCCTGCAGTCAATGCTCAGTTTGATGATGTATATTATGATCCTGATAATACAGTGGTCAATAATAGTGGCAACATCAATGACTCAGATACAGGTTATTCTTCACAAGATGATGTCACATACTATGACAACGATGAATACCAGTACTACGATGACTATGATTATTACTACTCATCGAGAATAAAAAGGTTTTACAGACCATCTTATGGCGCCGAATTTTATGATCCTTATTATGTTGATTCATACAACTATGATCCGTTTTATAATGATTCATATTATTATCCGGGTGCTACAATCTATCTGAGTTTTGGCAATTCAAGCTATTGGGATTATCGTAACTGGAGAAGATGGAACAGATTTAATAGTTTCCATCATTTCAATAACTGGTGTCTGACACCGACGAACTATTACTACGCTTATAATAACTGGTGTTCTCCCTCATATAATTATTGGGGTGGATATAATGGTTATTATTCCTATTCGAATTACTATAACAATTACTATAACTCATGTCCTTTTCCTGTAAGTAATTATTATGGGATCACCCATACTACTGTGACTAACGTCAATACAGGTGGCACAAGAGGTACTTATTATGGCCCCAGAATAACCGGTAATACAGGTTCTTCTCCAAGAGGCCCTATAGCAAATCCGGGAAGCATACAACCTACTTATAAGGACAAAGATTCCGGTTTAACTCAATCAAATGATAAGCCTCTTGATGTAGAAAAAGGAGTGAAAACCGGCGGAAACATTTCTCCATCTCCTGGTCTGCCGGGAACAGAAAAAAGTCCGGGCACTCAAACAGGCCGGAAAGATGACAATACAAAAGGTGTTACAAAAGATGTGCCTGTAGACAAGGAAATAAAAAGAGAAAACATAAGTACAACGCCTACACGTCCGGTATTCAGGCCATATCCGGCAAATGAAAAACCTAATCCGGGATCGAACAGGCCAACATCTGACAAACCTGCATATACTCCTGAATCTCCTTCAAGAGATCATTATACGCCGAGTCCTACGCAAAACAGACCTGAAAGTAATCCTACAAGAGACAATAACAAACCTTCCTATAATCCAACTCCGAGAGGTGGAAATGAAAGGCCAAGTTACACGCCTCCACAAAGGAATAACGGATCAGGAAATGAAAACAAACCTTCTTCCTCTCCAACGCCGAGACATGAAGACAACAGGAGTAATGACAGACCAAGCTATTCTCCTCCGCAAAGGAATAATGATTCCGGAAGAAGCAATGAAAGGTCAAGTGCTTCGCCATCATCAGGTAATCATAACTCTTCCAGTGGAGGAAGTAATCGTTCGGAACCATCAAAGAGTAGCTCTCCATCATCAGGCAATAGTCCACGCGGCAGGGGGTAATACCTTCTGAAAATCAGAAAATATCACAACATCATATTTACTAAGACTGCACATCGAAAATCATTCGATGTGCAGTCTTTAAATCCATTTGATATGAAACGGTACTTAATCTATGTTGCTTGTCTTTTGTCAATGTTACCCATATTATCAAAAGCACAAACGGCAACAGAAGCATACAGACTCTCTACTTCTGATCCAACCGGGACCGCGAGAAATCTGGGTGTGGGTAATAGCATGTTTGCCATCGGACCTGATTTCTCTGCTATTGGTTCAAACCCTGCTGGATTGGGTGGATACGGAAAAAGTGAATTTCTCATCACATCAAGTTTTGGAACAAGCATTTATTCATCTGCATTTCCTGCGGATAGATTTACCACAAGCACCGGTAACTATACAATTCCATCCGTTCCCGCGGGCGGTTATGACCTGACCATCGAACACCCGGGATTCCGCAAGTTCGTGCAGAATGGTTTGCGTGTACAAGTTGCCAACACTGCCCGTGTAGACGTCACGCTGGAAGTCGGCTCCACGACCGATTCGGTCACCATCACCGCGGACGCGCCGCTCCTGAAAAGCGAA
>JBDUAU010000693.1:0-4128 GCA_040004485.1 Saprospiraceae bacterium | reverse complement strand
TTATTTTAGGAGTACGGACAGGTCGCGACCTGTCCGTACTCCTAAAATAATTTGCGACAATGTCTGGAGTCCGGCATACTTCGACTTCCTAAACTCATTCACTAGCTTCAGCTCAGTAACCGTCAGGCATCTAAAAATCCGGCATCCTCTCTCGTCTCTACAATTAATCTGTGTTGCTACCAATTATCTTGTACATCTCGATAACCTCATCCGGCGTATTCGCATTCCCCAACACCTCTGGCCGATCAGTCTCCACTTGTTTGACATCCGAATTGATCAGCGCTTTTCTCAGGCAACTTCTTCCTTCACTCAAATATTTTAACAATACAGGATAAGCCTTTGGCTCCCATATCGTGATCATCGGTTCGGGGAATCCTGTAGAAGGATCATGATAACAAGTGGCTATTTTTTCAGGATCGCGTTGGCTGATTAATTTTTTTAGAAATGATTCATCAATGAGTGGTTGATCACATGCTACTGTGAGCCATGCACGATTCGGATTTTGTCGAAATGCGGAGAGTACGCCACCATAAGGACCCAGATCCAGAAATGTATCCGGTATCACCCGGTCATCGATCACCGGTATGCGATCAGGATGACAGGACAAATAAACATCAGGCACTATTTTATGCAACAACTGGAGCAAATAATCACGCTGCGGCATACCATGATATGAAATTATGCTCTTATCCTCACCCATCCTGCTGCTTTTGCCACCCGCCAACACAAGGCCGTTGATCTCAGGCGTCGTACCTTCCCAGGAAGGCTTCACCAGTGGAGTATGTTTTTGATGACCATTCATTAGTACTTCGAAGATAGTACTTCCTTATTTTTGTTGATGTATTCTGTTATTAAAGACTTTTGAAGTCTTCCTTTTATCCATTCGAATTGGCAAATGGGAGAAAACCCAATTTTTCTAAGTGACTACCTAAGTGTACTTAAGTTCCTTAAGTGGTTCAAAAGAAAAAAACTTAGTCATTTAAATTTTACCACTTAGAAGCATAAGAGAACCTAAGTAGCCACTTAGAAAAATAAAAACACATCTTCAAATTAATTGGAGCTGCCAGCAGGTCGAAGAATTCCGCGCCTTCTTCCCTTTCTTCCCTTTCTTCCCTTTCTTCCCTTTCTTCCCTTTCTTCCTTTTCTGCCTTTTTTAATATATTTGATCAACCTCAAGTCAAACAATCATGAAACGCAAAGAATTTTTAAAACTAGGCGCGATAGCTGCAGCTATGGGACCGCTCAATACAATCTTCTCCAGCGGCAGAAGCAGGATGCATTTATTCTCCTTCCTCGAAAATGAGGAGAAGGATATTGCAAAGGTAAGTACGTATGTGCAGGAGAATTTCACGATCCTGATGAATTGGCTTTCCAATAATGGCTGGACTACTTATCTCAAAGATGCAATTGGCGTCAATCTCTCACTCACCGGTGATGCACTTCAGACAGAACTTCTAAAAGATCTTGATACCACTTCGCTTCAGAAATTGAAGGATACACCGGATTCAGGATTTGATGATTTCGCAGGTATGAATCTGATCAAACCCGGTTTTCCGGCCTTCAGCCTTTTATATCATGCACTGGCAAGTCCAAGGGTGAGATCTTCCAGCATTAAAGCTTATCCGGAGTTAGAGCATATTGATGTTCTGGAAAACTATATTTATGCACTTGCAGAATGGCAACACATCAAAGATATCTATGAAGTCAAATCAAATGATGACCTGGTGATGGCTGTATTTGCATACGAATACCGCCCTGCTTTTAAAACACCTCATCACGAATATGCAGACCTGGTTTTTTCAAGAACAGGTGTGGCGCGTATCGGACAACATGATATGAATTACGACACGCTCAACCGATGCTACACCAACAAACCAAAAGATGGCATTCCTGTTCAGAAAGTCGCGGTTGTACCGGCGCGATATGGTCTCTTCATAGCTAAGCGTGTTAAATCCAATGAAATTGATTTAATGAAGACCGGCATATACAAGCCGGGTGACAAGTTTAATGATCAGCATGATGATCAACGGACATTTTTACAACCTATCCGAAAAGTATTTCATCATGACCTTCTATTTGCTGAGGGGAAACTGAGCTTTCATGAAGAACATAAGAGTGAGAAACTTGCAAAACTCGTTGAACATACTGACCTTAAATTCTATCGGGATTTGAAACCCACTGCTCGCGACTCCAAATATCTGATCGTGCAGAACCATAACATGACAAATGTAATTTCTTCTTTCCTTGTCGTTTCGCAGTCTAAAGAATTGATTCGCGTGGCAAAGGAAGGGAATAAAGCACTTTACTTTTTGGTGCCCGCCATGATTCCCGGTGAGGATGGTTATTCACCTAACAGGTATTTCACCAGTCTTAATACACAGGATGTAGAGGATGTTGAGCTCCTTGTGAAAGGAAAAGGCAAAAACAACTATCAGAAAATCCCTAATCAGTATAATGAACCAAGAACACAGCCATTATTTTTAAATATCACCCATCAGCAGGACACACTGATTGCGGCCGGTTATCACGAGGTTGTAAAAGACTCTGCATTTGAAAAACGTATCAATGATGGCTTGTATCAATCTCCATTATTTGAAGATAGTATCTGCGAAGGAAAAGTAACAGCTCAAATACCAATTGATCAGACGGGCGTGCTTAAAGGGCTCTATCCGGATTGCTTACCTGCGTATTCAATTGTTACAGCACCTGATTTTTTTCCACAAGTTGATAATTTTGACTTGTTGGAATTTGATGTGGCACCGGGCCATATTGTAGGTAAAAGTAATTTCTATGAAGGTGGTGTAGCGAGTCTGGCAACTGCAAGATTAACACCGAACCCAAAGCTGATCACTACAAATACTTTATCTGATAACCAAACCTATACTGCTGTTCTGAGTCAGAAATCAAAGACTGCAATGCCTGCAAATCAAAGCGGTAAATTTAAAGATCCGACATTACCTAAAGGATATGTGGTGTCAGGATTTTTACCGGATGTCGCATCATCTGTATTTGCACCCGGATGGGATGTAACGTATTCTGCTGACAAGCCCGGAAGCACTGATGTATATCTCAGTACGGAAGGATTAGGCTCTCCTTTCGTGGAGGATATGAAATTGTGTGCCGCAAGCAATGGCATGTGGCCGGCATCATCACCTGATTCAGCACGGACGTATCAAGGCGCATTGGATCGTGATTACAGGAATCCGACTGCCATTCCTTTATTGGATGATGAGCTCGGATTTCACAAACATTCTCCTGCAGGATTGAAGATGGATAAAGAATCTTTTGGATGGGACGGCGTTCAGGGACCATTTATGGAAAATATAGATGGGAAGTGGGTGATCAATTTTGCGGATGTAGGTCGTGCAGATGTGGTGCAGAATGCATTGGATGGAAATCTTGATATGTCAAAATTGAGAAATCTCACGAGTGCTGAATTAATATCCCGCATGTCATGCTTGAGAAAATGTATAGATCATCTGCCGAAGTCGAATTTCAATACACATCAAAAGGATGCCAGGATGCCTGCATTTACAAGGTGGTGGTTGATCAGTGCAGAACCTGTGCATTTTGGAAAGGATGATGCGCAAGGCTGGGGTATTCCTGCGAATCTGGTGGGCACCGATATCAAATGGGTCACTGACAAATCAAATGCAAAAGTTTCAGGCAAAGGATATCTCTACGTCATTGTTGATGTAAATGATAAAAATTTATCGTGGGATGGTTTTGGCAGGCGACGGATTGATATGACGAAGTTGTATGTCTGCCAGGTGACGGATAATCCCGGAGGGACGCCGCATCTTGCAGTGGCTACAATTAAGGCAGGCGTGGTGAAGTGGAAGATGGCTTGAATAGTGAATAGTGAATAGTGAATAGTGAATAGTGAATAGTGAGTTGTGAAGTATGAAGTAATGAAATCAAATCATGATAAATCATGACCATCATGACGATCTGCGTTCTGATTTTTGTTTCGATGTGGAGATCTGTCACGAAGTGATGAAATTAATCTTATCAAATCCTAATTTTTCTTATTTAATCCGCGTCCTCTTTTTATGTTCTGATAAGCGATTTATGATCAAGTGATGAAATTAATCTTATCAAATCCTAATTTTTCTTACTAAATGCTTC
>JBDUAU010000091.1:0-13992 GCA_040004485.1 Saprospiraceae bacterium | reverse complement strand
TCAAGAAATACATCGCGCTCGTGCACCTGCAGCGCTATCCGTCACAAGATCATCTGCTGAATATGATTTATGAAAACCAATATTTTTAAATCTTTCGAAAACAGTTTTATTGTCATTCATGTACATCGCCCCGGTGATCTGTGGCAATCCCATACCATCTCCAATCAGAAAGATTACATTTTTTGGTTTAGCACCAGTCGCTTCATTCTGAACCGTATTTATTTTTCCTGTGCCGTAAGAGGTCGAGCATGAGGATATACTTAACAACAAAAAGATGATAGAAACAACAAATATTCCTTTAGCCCATTGCTGCATATTTTTTACCCGGAAGGGATTTGATGGCACCTTTAAATTCAAGATTAAGTAATATAGCTGCGAGCTCACCCGGGGTCGATTTTGATTCAAAAGCTAAGGTATCAATATCTTTTTCGCCCCTGTCTACGATGAGACTGTAAATTTTCTGTTCATTTTCATCCATCTCTGTAAACAAATCAGCCTGGAAGGTCTGTTGTTTTGTTTTCCTGTCCCAAGACATCAGGTGCAGGAGGTCTTCTCCGGACTCAATCAGATGAGCCTGCTGATTTTTGATGAGATGATTGCATCCGGCAGAGCTTCTATCAATTTTTCTGCCCGGAATGGCAGCCACATCCTTGTTGTAATCATTGGCTATAGCTGCCGTGATCATTGAGCCTCCGGTCACACCTGATTCGATGACCACAAGCACATCACACAGCCCTGCAACAATTCTATTGCGCATCGGAAAATTCACGGCATCCGGGCCGGTCTCGTAACTGAATTCGGTGATGATCCCGCCACGTGCCATCATTTTCTCTGCTACCGGTGCATGGGCATCAGGATATATGACACCCATCCCACTCCCCATCACTCCGATCGTTGGTACGTCGATAGCGACACTGCGGCGATGAGCTGCTATATCAATTCCATAGGCAAGTCCACTGATGATGCTCACGTCATAAGGTGCTATAGCATCGATGATCTCTTCGGTCACTGTCTTTCCATAAATCGTCGGTTTACGCGTGCCTACAATCGCGACAGATCGTTCAGGATTAAGATCGACGTTTCCCTTTGTAAATAATAACAGAGGAGCGTCAGCAAAATGCTTCAGCCTGGATGGATATTGATCGTCCGTATAAAAAGTGTACTGGATTCCCTTTTTCTCCATGATATCGAGCTCTTCTTCCGCAGCAATAAAGCAGGCTTTACTTTTTGCGATTTGATTAGCTATCTCTTCACCGACACCCGGAATAGATTTGAGAAATCTTTTTTGTTCACCGAATACACCTTCGATACTTCCGCAATAAGCGAGAAGTTGCCGTGCGATGACGGGCCCGACGAGAGGGATCATCGTGAAGGCGATCTCCTCAATTTTTGTTTTCCTGGTTTTCATCTGATGTTACTTTTTCATTGCCCGAAAAGTAACCATCCCCCAAAATAAATTGATCCCTTGGTCTTCTTCCTGGCTTTTCAAAGTTAAGGAAAAAAGCAAAAACAGTTTTGGATTTTCAAAGAATCCAATTTATTAAAGAGAGAAAAAGTTATCCGTAGTTTCAAACTAGGGATAACTTTTTCTCTCTTTCAATGTGGCAGGAGCAAACTCCTGCCACGGCAATTTATGCCATGGTTGGAGTTTGCTCCAACCATTACACGGGAATTGTTTTTTGTTTTTACGCGGGATTTCAATGTGGCATCAGCAAACTCATGCCAAGGCAATACGGGAAAATCTACTGCCATAGCCATAGTTGGAGTTTGCTCCAACCATACCCGGCAATCTTTCTTGTTTTTTGCATTGTTTGTTTTGCTTATTATTTTTTGCCAATTGCCAATTGCCAATTGCCAATTGCCAATTGTCTATCGTCCGTCGTCCATCGTCTATTTCATGTCCCTCAGCCCGGGATTTATCTGATATGCCCGTTCAAGATATTTTGTGCCCTGTACCTGATCGCCACCACCATAAAATGCTTTGCCTAAGCCAAATAAAATCCTCGGGTCATCAGGTGCAATTTTTTCACCAAGCTTTAAAATATTGACTGCTGTTGGGTATTCCCGTTTTGTTTTTGTCAATAATTCATAACCGGTTTTGTAGTAAAAATCAATCATAGATTCCTTTGGTGCGCGTCCATTGAGATAATCCAGAAACTGGGGAACATATTCTGTATGTGGTGCTGCATTCAGTATTGTTGTAAAATCATCGAGCAATCGTTGAAGATCACCATCCCTGAGATATCGTTCAGCTACAAGTCCGGATTTGATTTGATTGGCAGAACTATAAGTCGGATACATCGCAAGTGATTTGTCAACATAATAATCAGCTTCCTGCAACAACTCCAATTTCTTAGCTGGATCATTTTCTTTCATATCACGCGCCTCTTCAAAAAGAGCTGTTCCCATAAAACAATTGTTCCGGGCGCTATTGACTGAAACCATTGCCGCCTGTCCATTCAAACTTAGTGAATCTTTCCATGCAGGCACACGAACATAAGTTTTAAAAATATAAGCACCCATGATGAATACAAGGATGGCGATAGAAGCGAAGCGAACTCCTTTCTTTTCCGAATTCCATCCATATTGAATAAATACCCATGCACACACCACTGAAAAGGCAATCGATGGAATAAAGATGAAACGCTCATTCATGAATGTGCCAACAGGAAAAAATAAATTAGAGACAATGGAAACAGTAGCCACAAAAAATCCGATGGCCCATGCGTAAATGCTTTTTCTTTTCCATAATTTGAAAAATAGCAAAGCAAGACCGAGGTAGATTGCCAATGAAATTAATGTACCCGGTTTTCCGAAATTCATGATCGGTATGTGGTACGGATAATAGTCGTGTGTCAGCGGATGTGGATACACCAGAAGCCGAACATATTGGCCAAGTGTGTATAGTATAGTCGCATATCGTTCGCCTGTATTCATCCCAATGAAAGGATCATTCATCAGGTCGGTGATTTTTTTACCGCTATCAAATACGTACCCGATCACATTGGTCCGGATGATCATGTAGATGATGAAGGCTATAAAAGAAGGGATAAGGGCAGCAACGTAATCTTTCATTTTAGCATTCGTGAAAAAATACATCGTGAGCGGTATGACCGCCAGGAAGGTCACAGCATTTTCTTTAGCCATCAGGCCAAGGAACATGGCGACTCCACTGAAGATGAGCCAGTTCATTTTTCCGGATGAGAGATATCGAAGCACACAATAAAGCGCCCCCATCGCACCTATGGCTGTCATGATTTCATCTCTGCCTTTGATATTAGCTACGACCTCCGAATGCACGGGATGAAGGATGTAAAGAATGACAGCTATAAATGGAATTGAAATCAACCAGTTCTTTGCCTCTTTTTTTGGAAAAAGAATAGACAGGACTCTGAAAATGAGCAGGCCAATCAGACCGTAAAGGAGAATATTTATAAAATGTCGTTCGATCCGATTATCGCCAAAAAGAGATTGCTCAACTGCAAAAGAAATGATTGAAAGAGGCCTGTACCGCGCACCCGCCACAAGGTCCTGTTGGCCATGGAAATAGCCTGAAAAGCTCTCTGTGCTGAGGATTTCCCAGATACCACTGACTCCCTTCTTTGTATAGTCATTGCCTGTGATGACTATCTGATCGTCAAGGACATAGCCATAAGGCAAGCACATCCAGTACAATGCGAAAGCCAGAATCGGTATGATCAGGGCTTCCCTCCAGTGCATTTCCCAGAACCCAGGGGTGAAATCCAGGTTTGAAAAGGATTGGGATTTACTCTTAGTCTTAGCAGGTTTTTTTTTGATTGTCGTTTTCGCCATGGCGGATAAAGATAAGCGGATGGTGTTTGAGTGGCAACATCCGATTTGGTATTCATCATAAACAGAATTATCTTTCTACTCATAACAACCCTATTGATGAACTGCTATAGAGCAATTTCAATTTTGCTTTTGCTATTTTTTGGTTTTCTCTCCTCACCAGCTAATGCCCAGATAAACCTTAAGACAGGTTATAGTTTTTCGGTATTATCCACACCGGCTTTGCATCGGGTGGTATCTTCTTTTAATCAGTCTCAATCCTATATTTCAAGCTTCCATGACCTTAAATGGGTTCATGGATTTGAAGTTGGACTACGACTTAAAGGAGGAATCCATGCTGTCGAATTGACATACCAGGGAGCCAGTAGATCATTTAAGGCTACCGGATTAATGCCCGGGACTATAAACAAATACAATGATAATCTCAGGTTTTCAGTTAATAGCCTTGCCGTAGGTTACCAACTTGGAAATGGGGCATTTGGCTTGGGAACGGATCTGCTTTTTCAATTTTATAAGGTGAAATATGAGGAAGGATTGACGAAACATTCATTCAGCAATATGCAGCATATGAATGCCTTCAAAATATACCTGATGCTGACTATCAAGGGAGATACAGGTATTGATTTTGCACTTCAACCCTTTGTGATATTACCTACAAAATATTATAATCTCCGCCCATTATCCGATATTCTGCATACTGAGCCAGGCGTCGGAGAAGAGAAATGGGTCCGGTATGGATTGACCATTTCGTTTTATAATGGAAAAAAATAGAAAGGTTAAACGATTGACCTGTTAAATGGTTAAACGATGTCGTTAAGTGCTTCACCAAACCTTACTTTTGCCAGTCGATGTCATTTAAACTTGTTTCCACATATCAACCTACAGGTGATCAGCCCGAAGCTATCCGTCAGCTTGTCAAAAGCATTAATAAAGGAGAGCAAAGCCAGGTATTGCTGGGTGTCACCGGATCGGGAAAAACATTTACAGTAGCAAATGTCATACAGGAAGTACAACGTCCTATTCTTGTATTGACACACAATAAAACACTGACGGCTCAGCTCTATGGTGAGTTCAAAGAATTCTTCCCAGACAATGCAGTTGAATATTTTGTCTCGTACTATGATTATTATCAGCCTGAAGCATATCTCTCTGTCTCTGATACATTCATAGAAAAAGATCTTTCGATCAATGAAGAAGTAGATAAGCTTCGGCTACGGGCAACCTCTTCATTATTATCAGGTCGTCGCGATATCATCGTCGTGGCTTCTGTATCCTGCATATACGGTATGGGAAATCCTGAAGATTATAAAGCAGGTATCATACGAATTCAGACGGGCGAAAAAATATCACGCAATAGTTTTCTTTATCGCCTGGTAGAAAGCTTATATAGTCGTACAGAAGGCCAGCTCGCCAGAGCAAATTTCAGAGTCAAAGGCGATACTGTTGATATCCATTTACCCTATGTGGACTATGGCTATAGGGTTACATTTTATGGTGATGAGATTGAAGAGATTGATATTATCGATGTCCACACAGGGCAACGCCAGGAGCCGCTCAAACATGCAGCTATTTTCCCCGCGAATCTCTATGTAGCTCCACGAGACAGACTCAAATTCATCATCCGTGATATTGAAGATGAATTATTCAGGCAGGAAGAATATTTCACACGCGAACGAAAATATCTTGAGAGCAAGCGTATTCATGAACGTACACACTTTGATCTTGAAATGATTCGTGAGTTGGGTTATTGCAGTGGTGTAGAAAATTACAGCCGGTTTTTTGATGGCAGAGAGCCGGGCACAAGGCCATTTTGTTTACTGGATTATTTTCCGGAAGACTATCTTATGATTGTTGATGAAAGCCATGTGACATTGCCCCAGGTTCGGGGTATGTGGGGCGGTGACCGAGCCCGGAAATTAAATCTTGTCAATTATGGTTTCAGACTTCCTTCAGCGATTGATAACAGGCCATTGAATTTTGATGAGTTTACAGGATTGATCAACCAGGTCATCTATGTAAGTGCCACACCGGCAGATTATGAATTGGAACAAACCGGTGGAGTACTTGTCGAGCAGATTGTGCGTCCGACCGGATTACTTGATCCACCTATTGAAATCCGGCCCAGTCTCAATCAGATTGATGATCTGCTGGATGAAGTAAATGAAAGAGTAAAATCCAACGAACGTATACTGGTCACTACGCTGACGAAACGAATGGCTGAAGAGTTGAGTAAATATTTCATCAAGCTCAATGTCAAATGCAAATACATTCACTCCGAAGTTGAAACGATGGAGCGTGTAGAGATTCTAAGAGATCTTCGTCTTGGTGATTTTGATGTTTTAGTGGGTGTCAATTTGCTGAGAGAAGGTCTTGATCTTCCTGAGGTTTCATTGGTAGCGATACTTGATGCTGACAAAGAGGGATTTCTTCGGAATGATCGTTCGCTTACTCAAACTGCAGGAAGGGCTGCGCGGAATTCGAATGGAATGGTCATTTTCTATGCAGACAAAATTACAGAGTCGATGCAAAAGACGATCGATGAAACTAACCGTCGACGATCTATACAAATGGCTTATAATGAAAAGTACGGTATCACACCTACTACAATCAGCAGAACGCGGGAAGAAATACTGTCAAGAAAATCTATTCTCGATGTTCGCGAAGGAAACAAGAAAGCCTATGTGGACAGAGAGCTTGAACCCTCATTGGCTGCAGATCCGGTGCTTGCATTTATGTCAAGGGATCAGGTAGAACGCATGCTTGCAGATACAGAACGAAAGATGAAGGATGCAGCTAAGGATTTAGATTTTATAACAGCTGCACAATACAGGGATGAAATGATGGCGCTGAGAAAAAGACTGAAATGATTTCTTTCAACAATAAGCTTGCAAAACAGTTAACTACTCCATGGAAGATGAGAATGTGGATGGTGGGCCGGCTTCCGATGGGTTTGATATCGGGTATGGTGATCGAATCTTTGGATGAAAATGGCTGCAGGGTGATGCTTAAAGATCGCTTCTGGATACGGAATCCTTTCGGGTCAGTTTTCTGGGCGGTCATGGGGATGGCGGCAGAATTGAGTACAGGAGCTCTTGTATATGCCTATGTATCAGGAACTAATACAAAGTATATTTTAACAGGTGTGAAGGGAGAATTTTTAAAAAAAGTAAGAGGCAAAAGTTACTATTTTTGCAATTCCGGTCAGGAGGTACAACTTCAATTGGACTCTCTGAGAACACCGGGCGAAACTTTGACTATTTCATTACCCGTCACAGCTCATGATCAGGCTGGACAAAAGGTTGCCGAATTTGAATTTTACTGGCAACTCAAGCGAACGGATAACTAACAACACCCTTTATTGCTCTGCACAGGCATGTGTTGATCCTTTATTGGAATAAGGGGAATTTTTAACTATTTGTAAAAAAGAAAGACGATGAAAATTGGTGTATTTATTGACGCTGAGAATATAAGACGCAGCGGTGGATATGGCATTAGGTATGATGTACTGAGAGATTATGTTTCTTTATATGGAGACCCTATCCGACTTAATTCCTACATGTCTATTGATGAAGCCAGGATGAAAACCGATTACGAATACAAAGACCGAACAAATGGTTTTTTGAGTATCGTACGGAGTTATGGTTTCAAAGTGATTACAAAAGCAATCAAATGGTTTGAAGATGAAGACGGACAGCGCATTGGAAAAGCGAATGCTGATCTTGATATGGCCGTCGACATTCTCTTGCAGAGTCAACATCTTGATACCGTTTACCTTTTGACAGGTGATGGCGATTTTAAAAAAGTAGTACAGGCCATTCAGAATATGGGTATCCGTGTGGAGATCTTAGCCTTCAGATACATCAGCCGGGACCTCGTCAATGAAGGGGATAAATTTCTTTCGGGTTATTTGATTCCAAATCTTCTTCCTGTGCTTGACCAGCGTGTTGAAGATTGGGGAGCAATAGGTTGTCGTACCCGGGGATATTGTTATTCTGTGCAGGATGGATATGGCTTTATGAAATATCTGGATATTGATCTCCGGACATGGAGAGATATCTTCTTCCATTTCTCCCAATTACCAGAGCGTCATTATGTGAATCTTGATGATGTCTTTGAATTCACGATTGAAGAATCAGGAAGATCTGAAGGTGGAATATTAGCTACACATATGCAGCTATTGCATTCAAGACATTTCATTCCGGATAAGATAGCGCCGGTAGCGTAATGGTTGTAGAGACGCGATTTATTGCGTCTTCTTCTCACGATTATGAAGGATTATAAATTTATAAGAGTACGGACAGGTCGCGACCTGTCCGTACTTTTTTAAAAATATTATTGGTTAATCAAAGCGATATACTCATCTTCCGTAAGGATCTGCACCGTGCCGATTTTTTTTGCTTTCTCCAGTTTTGAACCTGCATCTTCTCCGACTACAAGGATATCAAGATTGCCACTGACGGCACTGATGTTTTTTGCACCCAGGGATTCTGCTAAATCCTGCGCTTCTTTACGTCCCATTCTGGACAGCGTACCTGTGAATAAAATTGTTTTTCCGGACAATACACCATCTGTGATTAATTCTTTGGGCTTATCCAGATCAGTTTGATCAAGATTTACGCCATAGGCTTCCATTTGATGAAGGATGATGATATTTTTTTTCATGGAAAACCAATCCTGTACTTTTTCGGCGACAACAGGGCCTATGTCCTTGATCGAAGTATAGTTTTCAACGGTCCATTTTTCTAAATCAAGTACATGGGCTATTCTTTCTGCGACAAGTTTTGATGCCCGTTGACCCAGGTGATGGATGCTCAGACTATGGAGCAGACGATAAATCGGATTTAATTTCGCTTTCTCAATCGATGCTTTCAATTTGTCAGCAGATTTTTTTCCAAATCCTTCAAGAGCTGCTATTTTATCATAATCGAGATTGTAGATATCAGCGAAATTTTTCAGCCAACCCAATTCAAAAAAACGAACAACATATTTTTCACCAAAGCCATCAATATCCATAGCGTCTTTGGATACATGGAATATTAATTTTTGAATAAGTTGTGCTTCACAATCCGGATTTGGACATCGCCAGGCGGCTTCATCTTCTTCCCTGACCAGCGGTGTATGGCATGAAGGACAATGTGTAGGGTAGACAACCGGTTTTAGTTTTTCGGTCCTCAATTCCGGAAGAGATTTGACGATATAGGGGATTACATCACCAGCTCTTTCGATGAGTACCTGGTCACCTATCCGGATATCTTTTGATGTAATAAAATCTTCATTGTGGAGTGAGATCGAAGATATAGTGACCCCTGCAAGAGACACCGGCTCTACTTTTGCAACCGGAGTGATGGAGCCTATTTTACCAATGTTATACTCAATATCAAGGAGCCTGGTTGTAGCTTGTTTTGCCTGAAACTTATAAGCAATGGCCCATCGCGGATGATGACTTGTGTATCCACACATATCCTGCAGATCGAATGAATCTACTTTCACAACCATACCATCGATCTCAATCGGGAAATCATCCCGTATCGTGGCCCAGTGATTGATCTGTTCGATGACTTCTTCTATTCCTTTGCAAAAACGTTTATCACCCTTTGAAACTTTGAAACCAAGCGTTCCCAAAAGTTCGATCGCATCGTGATGCGATTTTAAAGCAGGCAATACATCTTTTCCGTTTTTATCAACAGCATAGCCCATTTGAAAAATGAAAGCATCCAACTGACGTCTTGCAGTTTCTGAAGGATCTTTTGTACGCAATCCACCTGAAGCACTATTTCTTGAATTGGCCAGTAAAGGAAGCCCGTCATCAGCCCGCTGTTTATTGACTTCCTTAAATCTTGATTTTGAGATCACAGCTTCTCCTCTCAATTCAACTTTATAAATTCCGTGTTTTGAAAATGCTGCATTTAATGGAAGTGATTTGATCGTTCTCGCCTGAACCGTAATTTCTTCTCCCTCTTCGCCATTGCCTCGGGTGGCTACCCTGACCAACTCATCGTTTTCATAAATGATAGCGATGCTTCCTCCGTCGTATTTTGGTTCTACTGTATAATTGATTGTATTTCGCTCTGTCAGTTTTTTAACCTGGGTATCGAATTTGATCAGGTCATCAGCATCGTACGAATTGTCGAGTGATAGCATGGGTATCACATGTTTCACCGTGACAAAATCATCTATCAGATCACTGGAGACACGACGGGTAGGTGAATTGGCTGATGCCTTTGCCGGAAATTTATGTTCAACGGCTTCAAGTAATTTATAAAGCTGATCATATTCAAAATCACTGACCAGTGGATCATTGAGGACATAATATCTGTACTCATGAAAACGAACGAGATCTTCCAAAGGATGAATATCAGCGACTGACAGATCGTCAGCATTTTTTTTTGCGAGGTATTTTTTTGTTTCGTCGAAAAAAGTTTTCTGTTGTTCGTCCGTGTAGCGCATATTTTTTCTTGATCTTAAAGGCGAAGTTAAGTATTGCATTTTACCCCCTACCCCCTGGAAGGGGGAACTGTTTTCATTGACCCCCTGCCCCCTGAAAAGGGGGGACTATCAAAAGTCAACTCCCCCTTTCAGGGGGCGGGGGGTACAGAGGAGGCATCTTTCCTGTTTATCTTTGCTTTATGATTTCAGCAGAAGCAAATCCACCGCAGTTTCTTTCCAGCAAAGCCATTATCCGTTTTCAGGATTGTGATCCGTATTCCCATCTCAACAATGGCCGGTATATTGATTATTTCATGAATGCCCGTGAGGATCAGGTATGGAAAACGTATGACTTCAATATTTATGAGTACAGCCGGACTACGGGATTAGGATGGGTGGTGACACAAAATCAGATTGCTTATATCCGGCCGGCACTATTGATGGAAGAAGTGACGATTGAGAGCCAGTTGATTGATTCAAAGCCAAAATTTCTCCATGTTGAAATGCGGATGTTTGACAAAGAACGGATATTGAAGTCGCTGCTTTGGGCTCAGTTAATTCATATTGATATACGTAAAGGAAAGAGTACAGAACATGGTATTGAATTGCAGGAATTATTTAATCGTATATGTGTGCCATTGGAGGAGAAGGATTTTAATGAAAGGTTGAGGAACCTGACGAAGAAAATCGGTGATCAGTGACCGGTGATCAGTAATCAGTAATCAGTAATCAGTAAACGGTAATCAGTAAACAGTAAATAGTATTCAAGGGTAGTATTTGCACTCGCCTCACAAGATGGCCCGCACTCGAAAACATAATCTTTTTGTTTTAATATGTTTAATATCCGTAAGGTTTGTATCAAAGGGATTTCGACAAAATCCGAAATGAATATGTTCACCATTGAGAATTATTAACAATCCTAACTACTGATACTTCTTATATGTCTCTTCGCACATTTCATGGCTCAAAACCAACCTCACATCTCACGTCTCACGATTGACGCTTCACGCTTTCCCGAAATACTCCCTTCCTCTTTCGCTCCCATCACCCCATCAAAATAACTCCATATCAAATCAAGATCTTTTTCTGAATCTGATGTTGGATAAAAGGGTTTCATGAAATGCACAGTCTTATTTCCATAATCAAATGAACATGGAATAATCGGAACACCCGCTTTCTGAGCGATGAAATAAAATCCGGTTTTAAAATCACTTACCTTTTTCCGTGTTCCTTCCGGAGCTATTCCGATCGCAAATTCTTCACTCCCATTGAACAGTGCCACAACCTGATCCACCAATCCTGTTTTCTGTTTCCGATCCACGGGTCGTCCACCTGTCCACCAGAAGAAAAAGCCGAAAGGACTATCAAACAACTCTCTTTTGCCCAAATAATAGATCTTCCGACCGATCGAAGAACGTACTGTTAGACCCAGAAAAAAATCCTTCCAACTTGTATGCGGTGCTACAGCCACTACATATTTCTTTAGGTCAGGCGGTATCTCCAGGATCACTTTCCAACCCAAAATCTTTAAAATCAACCGGGAAATGTACTTCATGAGGATAAAGATAGCCCGACAGTGTTAGCTTAGGTACTCACAGAATATCAATACATGACCATGGACAATAGACCACAGACCACAAACCACAGACCAAGGACCAAAGACCATAGACAATAGACCACGGACCACCGTCGATTTTCGGGATCCCTTATCCTTCTGACTCATCAGCAGGTAACTAGTAAGTTAAATCCTCCTTTGGCCATTCCTTTACTAGTTCACCCTGTTACCTCTTAATCTCTTACCCTCTTACTCAATTAAACCTTGGCTATCTTCCGTTGTCTTAGTTATTGTAAGAAAGCATGACAGACGAAGAGATCGTAACACTGGCAAGTCACCCCCAGACACAGGAGGAAGGATTTAAGCATCTGGTCATCAAGTACCAGAAGCGTCTCTATAGCCTGGTGAGAGGAAGAGTACCATCACATGAAGATGCAGACGACATCCTGCAAAACACATTCATCAAGATATTCAGACATATCAAAGGATATGAAGGCAGATCAGAACTCTTCACCTGGATGTACAGGATCGCCTGCAATGAAGTGATCAACCACCAGAAGAAATCATCAAAAATGAAAACGGTTGAATTAGAAAATCATGACGTGCGCACAGCAGAAGCTTATCTCAATACAGACAATTTAGCTGCCTCTCTGGAGATGGTGGTAACAGGATTGCCTGAACGACAACAAATGGTTTTCCGCATGCGGTATTTTGATGAGTTGTCTTACAAACAAATGGCTGAAATGTTGCAACTGACAGAAGGGGCTTTGAAAGCATCCTTTCATCATGCCGTAAAGAAAATAGAAGAAGAATTTCGCTCAAAACAAATAATATAAATCATGGCACCAGAAGATAATATCAGCGAAGAGTTGAAAGATATAGCACCCGGATTTCCACTGAAGGAATCCATTGATCCACCAGCCGGATATTTTGAATCATTTCCGGATGATGTTTTAAACCGATGGAAGAAAGAAGAGTCTCAACCAATAGTAAGAAAGATTACGTGGAAGAGAATAATAGGAATAGCAGCAATTATGACAGGACTCAGTATAGGTGGATTTTGGTTTTTATCAAAACCTGCTTTAGTCGAGACGAATGACATCAGTGCTCTTGAAGCCTATCAATACGTAAATGAAAATATCGATGAGTTCGAACCGCTCATTGAAACAAATGACATACAGATTGACGAGATCCAGCCAGACGTACCGCATGATGCCATTGAAGAATATCTCATGGAAGAAATGCACGGAACAGATCCTGAAGACTTATTTTAAATAACACACAAACTCAATAAACATGAAATTCAAATATTTAGTCATTGCCCTGACCTTCATCATACCTGTCCTGGGATTTGCCCAGCCACAAGGCCCCCTGTCAAAAGAAGCACGTCGGCGCATAGAAGCACAACGCATCGGATTCATCACCCAAAAGCTTGATTTGTCTCCGGACGAAGCCACTAAATTCTGGCCCGTCTACAATGAATACAAAGACGCACTCAAAGACATGAAAGATGATATGGAACGTCCGGATCTGATGAACATCACTGATGATGAGGCGAATACTATCATCGATCGTCACGTGATACAGGAACAAAAAAGACTTGACTTGCAGAAAAAGCTGATTGCAGATTTGCGAAAGGTGATCAGTCCGAGAAAAATCATTTTACTCCAGGCATCTGAAAGAGAATTCAACAGAGGTCTCCTGAAAAGAGCAAATGGAATGAATCCTCAGGGGCCACAGCGTGATCAAAAAAATTAGTGCGTTTAGAATTTTTTTTTGATTCAACCATGCGATAAAAAAAGAAGAAGGGGTGGGTGCAACACATCCCTTCTTCTTTTTTTTATCACTCTCGCAGAAGTTTTCCACATGTTTTTTTCCAATTGGGGATAAAAAGTTTTATTTTTTTTGTCAATCATGCATTCGATGTATGATACATACTGTTGTGTATTAGAGCGCATTACCTATGATGTAAAAATGATGTATGATATGGTGCTGATGTAAGCATCTATGTATGTGTGATTTACAGATGAAAGCGGTATGCATGTATCCGTGTTTTTAAAAGGTGCAAATGACAATGGATATCGTATGTTTGACACCGTTTTGGTTATATTTACCAACGACAAATTATTATAATCCCAATCATCCATTTGCATGGAGTACAGAACGAAACCAAACCTGTCTCTTCCTGAGTTTGTATCTGT
>JBDUAU010000645.1:0-4145 GCA_040004485.1 Saprospiraceae bacterium | reverse complement strand
CAATACAACATCGGGCACCAGCAATACCTCTGTTGGATTTAATGCATTATTTACTAATAACACCGGATCTACAAATGCTGCATTTGGCAACAGCGCTTTGTACAGTAACACGACAGGATTCAGCAATGTGGCTATTGGTAATCTCAGTTTATATTCCAATACCATTCGGCCCAATCTTGTTGCGGTAGGTGATTCAGCTTTATATAAAAATGGAATCGGTGTCACGCAATTTTATGAAGCCGTAGCCAATACAGGAATTGGGAGTAAAGCGCTTGCCAACAATACAGTCGGATATCAAAATACAGGACTTGGAGCAGGAGCCTTGTTTAAAAATGACGTGGGGTATCACAACACCGGATTAGGTTCAGGAGCCTTGTTCAATAATTCCTCAGGTACATTAAACACAGCAGTTGGAAGCAGATCCTTATTGGCAAATACGTCCGGTGTTGAAAATACAGCAATGGGGTATAGTGTGATGCAGCTTAATGGTTCAGGAAATCGTAATGTGGCTATTGGTAAAGAAGCATCGTATTCAAATGTTTCGGGAAATAATAATGTCTCTTTGGGTTACGAAGCCGGTAGAACGGCTACAGGAAGCGGCAATGTATTTCTGGGTTACAAAGCCGGAAGAAATGAAACAGGGGATAATAAATTATATATCGCCAACAGTGAGGCTGATCCAACACAGGCTTTGATTTATGGTGATTTTTTCAATAAATCTGTGACGATGAATGGGGTTTTGGAAGTCGATCATACGCAAACTACGCAGGATGCAATTTCCGGGATTAAAATGTACCCTCCCGGATTTTGCTTAAGTTCTGCAGGTGTTTACGGTCAAAATAATGTTGATGATGGCTGTGGGACAGGGGTACGTGGACAAGGTGGTCAATACGGAATTCTTGGAGAATGTTATGGGACCGGTTCCGCAGAGTATGCAGCTCTGTTTGGTCAGGCAAACGGTACAAATACCGGAGTTAACTTTGGGATGCGATCAAAAGCAAATAATGCTTCAGCAAATTACGGAGGTTATGGTGAAGCCATCAGCATCGGAGCCGGAGTAAATTTAAATTTTGGATTTAAAGGGATTGCCTCGGGAGCAATTAGCCAGAATTTGGGTATGGTTGGAGTAGCCCAGGGAAATGTCGGCTCGAAATATGGAGGTTCTTTCAGTGCAATGGGCACTGGAGATAATTATGGTTTAATCGCTTCCGCTTCAGGGGGCACAAACAATTACGCGGCATGGTTCAATACCGGTAGCGTCTGGATAGCTAATAATATGGGAGTTGGCCAGGCCCCAAATATTTATCAGCTTGCTATCAAACATTCATCATATGGTTTACAAATTCAAAACAGTGCTGCCGGTTCCTCATACTGGGAACTTTGGCAATCGGGAGCAGCCAATGGTGTTCTGAATTTTTATAACTCAATTGGGAATATGGCCAATATTAATTACACCACCGGAGTCTATTCTTCCACATCAGATCGTAGACTGAAAGAAAATATTCAGCCAATAGGTTCTGTTTTGTCGAATGTGATGAAGCTTGAAGCAAAATCATATTCTTACATCGCAGATACGGAACACAAACTTTGCATTGGTTTCATAGCACAGGATGTGGAGCCTATTTTCCCACAGCTCGTGACTCCTCCTTCGACAACAGGTGGACGAGAGATTAATTACACAATGAATTATGCTGGTTTTGGAGTCCTTGCGATTGAAGCGATACAGGAGCAGCAGAAAATAATTGATGCGCAGGAAGTGCGAATCGCGAAACTGGAGGAGGCGGTGGCGGAGTTGTTGACGAGGGCACAGGTTTCTGGTAAGGAGTAGATCTGTCCAAGGTCGATATACGTATTACGGAGAGCAATCTGAGATGTGAGATGTGAGATGTGAGATATGGGATGTGGGATGTGAGATATGGGATGTGAGATATGGGATATGAGATATGGGATGTGAGATATGAGATATGTGATATGAGATATGAGATATGAGATATGAGATATGGGATATGTGATATGTGATATGTGATATGGGTGAGATGCGGTTGCTGAGCTGTAGTTCAAGGATGTGTTTAGTAGGTCGAAGCATGAGACAAAGGCTCACTGTACATACTCACTATACTTGCATGCAAGTGATTATCAAATGCAAACAGCGTTTGTACTTAATAAATACGCATTGAAAATTTGTCTTTTTCTAAACTCTCTAACCCTTTAGCACTGCAAGTGCTAAAACTAAACTCTCTAAACACACTGACTTACCGAAGACAAAAAAAATGCAAAATCACTGATTACCGAATAACTTTGAAGATCATTAAACGATGCACTCCACATTGACAACCGATATCAAAAAGTCCCCTTCAGGGGATTTAGGGGCACAACCTCGCACACGCATCACCATCATCGAAGACAACCTGGTCATCCGTGACAACGTCTCGCGCTTTATCCGCTTTCATGAAGAGTTTGATGTGGTGGAGACTGTGGGTTCGATAGAATCTTTTATGCACCTCCTACAAATAGATCAACGGTTCAAAACTGATATCATTTTACTTGACATTGGTTTACCCGGTGTCAGTGGGCTGGATGGCATACCAATTATTCTGGAAAAAATGCCAGATGTTGATATCATCATGCTGACGTCATATGAAGAAGAAGATGTCATCCTTCGTGCATTATGTTCCGGTGCCTGTTCGTATCTCTCCAAGAAAGCCAGCCTTGAAGAAATTGTCGATGCCATCCGCATTGTGGTCAAGGGTGGCTCCTATATGTCGCCTTCCATTGCGCGGGAAATCGTCACACATCTGATGGGTGGACGTGTCAGCAAAGCAACGATACTGACGGACCGTCAAAAAGAAATACTGGAAAAACTGGTGGATGGAAAAAGTTATGGTGCGATCGCCCTGTCTCTTTTCATATCAGTGGAGACCGTTCGTAGCCATGTCAAATCCCTGTATAAAATTTTGCATGTTAATAACAAGGCAGAAGCGATAGCTAAATATCTGAAGGGGGAGATTAAGTAATCCACTGGCCAGAATTAACAGTATGTATTACCGTAAAGGCGATTAATATTTTTGCAAATTTTTTCACTTCCTGAAAGGATTTAGAAAATGAGCTCCTGGGCCAAATAAACTCCAACACCGGAAACAAAGCCCAAAAAAGCAATCCATGCTATTCGCTTGAAATACCACATGAATTCTATTTTCGCAATCCCCATGGCCGCAACGCCTGCTGCAGATCCAATGATAATTATGCTACCTCCGGTTCCGGTAGCTAAAGCCAGAAGTATCCAAAAAGAATGATCAGTAGGAAAATCAATCTGTGAATACATGCCCTGAGCAGCGGCAACAAGAGGGACGTTGTCTACAATTGCTGATATGATACCAAGTGAAACAACTATCAACTGTTCATTATTGATCGTGTTTGATAAGATTTTAGCAAGTTGAGAAAGCAAACCAAATGATTCAAGACCAGCAACAGCAAGTAATATCCCCAGGAAGAAAAGTATACTTGGTGAATCGATTTTTTGCAAAGCGTGTACAACAGATAATTGATTTCTATGGACTTCGTTTTTATTTCTGTGCATATAAGAGGTAACAATCCACAAAACACCAAGTGCAAACAAAATTCCCATAAAAGGGGGCAAATGGGTGAGTAATTTGAAAACTGGAACAAACAAGAGAAGCAATATTCCCAGGATCAACACCAACCTGGAATCACCTGGGTATTGAATTGCCTGCACCTCACTTTTCTCCGGTAAAATTTGATTGGTGAATTTTCTACTGATAAAGAGCAACGGAATTAAACAAACAATTATACTGGGAAAGAATAGTTTTAAAATAATATTTCCCGCAGAAATTTGATTCCCTATCCATAACATCGTAGTGGTAACATCGCCAAGAGGGGAAAAAGCACCTCCTGCATTTGCAGCAATGATAACCATACTGGCAAAATACAATCTATCATTTCGATCATCCAGTATTTTACATACCAATGAGGTCATAACGATTGCTGTCGTCAGATTGTCGAGAAGAGCAGATAGAAAGAATGTAAGAATAGAAATGATCCATAGGAGTTTTACCTTTTTTCTTGTCCTGATTCGTTGCGTTATTAGCTTAAATCCTTCATGGCAATCAATAAGTTCAACGATGGTC
>JBDUAU010000165.1:0-4149 GCA_040004485.1 Saprospiraceae bacterium | reverse complement strand
CCTGAGATGGCATAAAAAAATTGATGCTCAGCTTTTTTAAACCTTCTTTGGGTACCAGGCCATGCCAGATCGCATTTTCAGCAAAGGGCTGTAACATCATCGGGGGTATCTGTATCTCTTCCGGATCAATGTCATCATCAACGGTAATCTTAAATGTAAAATCATCTGTCAGCCTGAGTTGCTCCAGTTCAAGATACAATTGAAGCATATTGATTTCTTTGTCTAGTGTTATGAAATTTTCATCACAATAGGATAAAATCATCCGTTGCAGTTTTGAAAATTTCGAGAGATAACTATTTGCCTCATCGACATTGCCTGTCATGATGTATTTCTGAATCGAATTGAGTGCATTGAAGATAAAGTGTGGATTCATCTGGCTTCTCAGTGCAGTCAGTTGTTGATTTGTAAGTTCCTGGTTGACCTCTGCGAGCATACGTTCACTTTCACCGGCAGCCTGTGCGGTCGCTAATTTTTCCTCAAGTGCTTTTACATTTTCCATTTGCAAAAGGATATTCTGTTGATTTATTTGAAAATACCTAAGTCCCAGACCCAGAGCAAAACAAATGCTCTCCGCAAGCACACCTAACATGTACCAACTGCCATTATCAAACTGACTAAAAAGTGTATGATCAAAAATACCGAGGATATTGAGATAAACCATGATCACACCGAAAAATATCAACAAGAGACTCCCGCTGATCACATACGATTTGACGGCTGACTTTATCCTGAATATCAGGAAATAAAACACCGTCATCTGCAAAGGAAAAACTAAAACTCTGATGCCTTTCACCATGAAATCGATCAGAATATTATGACTATCTATCGTATAGAAACAAAGAATCGTGAGTGCATACAGGAAGAAAAAAATACTGATGCCATTGAGTATTTTATAGGCCTTCAGATGATTCGTCTTAATGTCAAGCCAGTAAATAATAAATTGCATGTAAATGGCCTGACCTGTAAAGGCCAGAAACTCATTCATATATTCATCCCAGCTGTCATGGAAAATAAGAAAGTGACCAAGTTTTGTATAGACGTCAATCTGGATAAACCCATATAATGCCTGAATAAATAAAAAGAGTGAATACAGGCCGAATAAAGTATACCTGCTTTTGAGATACAGAAAGAAGAAAAAGAAAAAGCCGAATGCGATCGAACCGAGAAAAATATACCCGACTATAAAATTGGTCTCTTCAAACCGAATTGATTTTTTGAGCTCGCTTTGGTAGTAATCAGAGGTAATCAGCCACACTTCTTTTGAAGCCGGCAGATAAGACAGGCCCTTGTACCGGATATCACATCTGTACGTTGTACCGAAATCAATCCTGAGCTGATGCGCAGGAAAATAGATGGACTCATAGGGAATTCTTCCATAAAAATCCCTTCCGGTAGTTTTTTGGATGGTTTCATGACTACTGTCATCAGGAATGGCTGTAAACCGGAACCATTCATTAGCCCCCTCATAGTAGTAAATCGTAGTATCGCTGCCGGTGTCATTGATTAAATCAAATGAAATGCGGATCGTATCATACAATGCATCAACAGGTGAGGTAAGGTATTTCTCTTCAAATAAATGAAGTTCGCCTGCATGAAAAATTTCAGAAGTCCTTATTTCAGCTATGGCAGACTGGGTTCTTATACACCACGGCAGAAGAAATAGAAAAAATGATATTGCGATTGTGTATTTCCGCATAATTGATCGTGAAACCAATATTTCACACCTACATAAAGATTCGTTAGGAACCCTGAATAGCCATATTAATGCCAATATGGAGATTTGGCTTCATATCCTACATAGGTACGTCCGGAAATCGTGTTAAAAAAGGATGGGTGGGTGAATGGATTGTATGGGTTATTTAGTGGAGCGTGAGAGATAATCCGATTTCGGTGACGATCCGTATAAATCCTTTTTTGTCTGCAAATTCAAAATTCAATTTCAGAATTTAACCAGCTTCAAACCATTAATCGTGTTTCCGTGTGTTATTTTTAAAAAATAGATTCCGCTACTCCACCCCGTATTATCAATTTCAAATAATGACACATTGAAATTATCCTGTAATACTTTACGATAAACTATTTGCCCGCTAATATCGCACACCTCGATTTTTGATCCCTGAATTATATCGTGTCCATTCAGCGTCCATGCATCCGGAGAAGGATTTGGAAAAACATGTAAAGATTCATTCCTCACTTCTTCTGTGCCTGTCGTCACTTCATATGTGCCCCAACGAAACTCTACAGTGCCTGAGTTGTAATCTTCCCAGACGACTATAATATTACCATTATGTATAGCTATATCTGAATTGAAGACTCCGCTCGTAGCCACCGTATCAAATACAGGAAGAATTCCTGAAGTTATATCCGAAGTGAAGCTGAGCAGGCATTGATCATTGTCATTGAGATATTGCTTCCAGACTACTGCAACGGTATTATCTGAGGATGAGATACGCGGAAAATTTTGCTGTGATGATCCAGGCAATGATCCTGTCACCAGCGTGCCCGGTAAAGATTTAAAGTCTGACAGCGATGTTTGATTCGTATAGACCCTGCTTGTCCCGCTTGCACCATTCATAAATGTTGAATAAAGTGTATCACCGATGATCACTCCATCGGGGCCTGAGGAAGGACATGCATGTATCTCCCAGTTTTTCAGATCTATATTGATACCCTCAGCGAATGACATACCGCCATCGGTTGATAGTGCAGCCCATGTATCCCGGATATTATTATTGTTGTCCCTGTATAGTACAACAACATTATTGCCGAAAGACGAGATGGCTCCCGGGCAACAATCACATACATGGGAAGTCGGACTGCTCCATCCGCTGGCCAGTACATCAGGTAAAAAAGAATTTCCAAAATCATTTGACCTGGTCACAACCCATCTCGCATTCGAGAAACCCTGATCAAATTTCATAAAAGCTATTACCGGATGACCTGAAGCATCTGTCGTGACAGTTGGAAAACGTGAAAGACTATCTGCAGTAAAATCCACACGAACAGGATCAGAAAACGTCTCTCCTGCATCGAATGAATGCAAGCACCATATATGGCCCACATCTTCCGGTACTTCTTTGAAGACCACATAAATCGTATCCCCATGCGCGGCAATATCAGGACCCATCCAGCTTGCTCCTGCTGCAGTAATGGATGGGTTCAATATTTTTGAAGATTCAAATTCACCGTTATGCCATCGCGAAAATCTGACACTGCCTGCATTAAACCAAATGAGAACCGGGTTCCCTGCAGCATCCATGGTGATCCTGGGATGATTATTGCCATGATTGGATCCATCTACAGATCCTTCCATGGTCCAATTGACCTGACCTTGAGAAACGGTGTAAAAAAATATGAGGAAGAAAGTAAAGAGGAAGATTTTTATAACTGAAGAAAATTTTGCCATAATTCAAATTTACGACGTAAAATCAGTATTCGGTAATCAGTACAGCTGTATGAGCGTAAGAGCGTAAGAAAGTAAAAACGTAAGACTTCGGGTTTATTTCACCTCATCACAAACCGCTTTTTTCGGTTCAGTCATGGCAAATATGCTAACAGATATAAATGGTGAGACCAATGGATCATTTACTATGTCCGGGCAATTTCCTGTTTTAGCTTCGAAAAATGCAAGGCTTCCTGCTAAGAAGTCATTCTGCAGATCCACATAATTGGAGGCTTTATAATGGATCTCTGTTCCCAATTCTGTTTTGTATATTACATTGCTCGTGATCGTACCGGATGAGGAAAAGTATTTCACTCCACCTGCTGGAGCACCCGGAATATTCAGAAGTGTAATGCTGCTCACACATCCTGTATACTTATCACTGCGCCACAAACCTCTGCCATAGGTGCCGGCCACTATTGTATTGTCACTGTCATTGATATACAAATCATTGATATTGACAGCTTGTAATGGGGTGCTGAAATAAACCCAATCCCCTATTGTATTATTCCTGTAGAAAACACCTATATCTGAGCCGATGTACAACGCATCACCCCCTGAACCATTTTCATCGTAGACAATGCAATTCATGGGAATGTTGGGAAGACTGCCCGAGATGTTGTCCCAGTTTGTTCCCCCGTCAATAGTGCTGTACACTTTCAATCCATCTGAAAAACCTGAAAGCGTTACGTACACATTGAGTGCAT
>JBDUAU010000494.1:0-4151 GCA_040004485.1 Saprospiraceae bacterium | reverse complement strand
GTTTCTGAAAGTCCGATTAAAAACGTCAGCAGTCGGGAATGGTTATTACCTAAAATCCTTGCCACAATTTCCTGATGACGTGGCACAAGATTAAGCACTTTGCAGAAAAGTCCGTTAGCCACCCAAATTGTCGCGATAAAGTATGTCAATATTTTATGGCTTGCTTTTTTGTTCATGTTTGGTAGTTCAATCCGCCAGGTCCCGCGTCATTTCCATTGCCATCCTGAGTCATGAGATTGTCATTGTTATCTTTCCAATTAAAAATGACTCTACTTTTCAATTCTAATATTCCCGCACCAAAACTTCAGTCGGTATACCTAATTCAACATTGAGCTTCCGGATCATGTCAAGGGTTAATTTTCTTTTCCTGTTTAATATTTCACTCACACGACTCTTGAGTCCAAGTACATCTGCGAGATCTTTTTGCTTATATCCTAATTGTTCCATTCGAAATTTAATCGCTTCAATGGGATCAGGAAAATCTATAGGAGACTTTTCAATCTCGTAATTGTCAATCAGAAGAGATAGTAACTCCATTTCATCTCCTTCTTTTGAGTTCCTTGAGGCATCAAATATCGATTCCAATCGCTTTAATGCTTTTTGATAATCTTTTTCTGTTTTAATTACTTTCCACTGCATTTTTCAAATTTTTGTTGCATTTATTTTATCATATTCACTATGAGTTCCTATAAACCTGATCCAAATGACTCCATAGTCTGAGCTCTGTAAAATATATACTACATCTTACCCAACTAAATGCTGGATTTCCCTTTTTAGTTTTGGCTATACAACAGATATTTACACCGCATTCCCACATAACGTTAAATGAACCACATTAACATTATTCAATCTCCTGTATTGCGACCGGCTTTCTTTTCTGTTAAGCGAGTTTAACAAAATTATCTTCAATTTTTACGTTGAAGTTTACTTCTGCTTTCAGTGCTTTGAATACTTTAATTATAGTGTCAATGGTCGCACTGTTTGCACTACTTTCAAGTTTAGATATTTGGGCCTTCTGAACTCCAACAAGTTGCCCAAGTTCTGCTTGTGTTAAGTTGCGTTCTTGTCTTGCGGCTTTAATCATTCTGCCCAAAACGTCCATACGAAGTTCATACTCGAATTCATCACGTTCTATTGTTCCAATCTGGCCAATGTACTTTTCTTTCATCTCGGCAAGCGTATAAGTCTTTAATTTCTTTGTTGCCATATGGTCAGCTTCCTGCAAAAATTTCGTTCAAAATATCTCATTCAATACAGCAATTGTTGAACATAACAAAGATAAATAAAAGTTTCCAAATTTAGAAACATTAATACGATAAGTTGTTTCGGGTTGTCTTAAATAACATGCATCTATATTCTCAACATCCTATGTATAGTATCCTGCATAGCAAACTTGAAGGATTCATCCACCGAAATCCAATATTTTCCACATAAATGCGTCATTTATTTGACACAATGCTACTTCATATTACAAAAAAGTTTAATATTTGCAGAATAAGGACTCTACATCTACTCGTATGACGATTGCAAATATTCTGGGAAGCCACCTCAACCCTCAACAGGCACGATTATTCTCATCACCTTCCGGAACCCGTAAACGTTGGATCTGGAGCCCACAAGACGACCATCTCCAACTACTCGCCGCAAGAGCCGCTACCGATGCCATCAATGGCACACCCATCGTCATCTGGTACGACGAAGATGCCGCAGCAGAGGAGATCCTCAGCCAATACCCTTTCAACCAACTCAAAAGCGCCATTTACGTAGCCGATAGTCACGGTGCCGTAAAATCCTCAAATGCTCTACTACCTCAATCCGCCGAACAAGGGATCCATCATATCGAGCTCTATAAACTATCCGGCGATCATCAGAAAATGCGCATGCCCTGGGCATCGCTTCACGAAGAATTATGGCCGGGTACAAACCGTTATGATCTGATCCAGAAATTCGCCGGCTTCTTCAATCACAGTAATGTCAATCCTCTTTTCTTTCGTCTCAGCAGAACGATGTTTGAAATATCACCTGCAGAATACAAACGTCTGAGAAATAAAATAGAACATCACATCAAACTCAGCAAACTCCGTCAGGATGGATTCGAATGTCTCGACATGCTCGATGTCAGCCTGCTGGTCAATCACTCTCTTGACTATGTCAAAAGCGAAGTGATGCAGTCCATCGCACTGATGGCAGACCAGGCAACAGAGCTGTTGAAGAGAGCCGACTGGATGATGCTGCGCTATTTCAATTATGTCAAAGCCTACTGGATCAAAGAGATTAATGTGTATGTCAGCAAGATCGACAAGCTGCTGGCTCATGCACAGGAATTGAGTCTCACATTCGGTGATTCGTTTGCATTCGAAAGCAGCATGAGCAATATCGCTGACAAATTCAAAGGCCAGATCAGCCGCAAAGCAAAGATGATCAGCCAGCATCGTAAAGGCATCAAATCACAATACCTGGATTTACTGGCAGAGATCGAAGCAGGACAACCCTGGGTCACGATCTCATCAACATACAAAGAGAATACATCACTGACAGATGCCATTCACAACCTTGGCCTGATCAGAACAAATCTGCTCGGCTCAAAAGATGCAGTGGAAACACATATCCGCAGTCAGCTCAAGAGACTCAATTCGCACAATGCTCCTGAGAATACAGGTCTCGCTGGAGAATTGAAAGAATGGGAAGATGATCTGTTGAAATGGTACAACAATGTCAATATATGTGGCTATTTCAAAAAGAGATTTGAATCCCAGGCATTGAGTATCCATCGCAGTGTTGAAGGACTGAGAGAAGTGAATACATCACTGACCTGCATCGTCGAAAGACAACATCATCTTGAAGATTATTTTTTCTGGGCGGGTTTTCACAATTCATTTCCTGAAATGGCCAGGACGATCGTGCAGGCATTACAATTGATTCCTGTCAGAGACTGGCTGACCTATTTCGATGAATGGTATATTACACAGCTTGTCACAGGTGATGCCCTTGAAGTAGAATGGCCACAAATGATGGATGAAGATCTGAAAGAAATGATCGAACGCATCCGTCATCATGCATTAGCTGAATTTGAAAATGAATTGAACGGTAAGCGATCTGCATTACGTGAAGAATCTGCGCTGGCCATCCGCAAGTTTGTCGACAGGAAAGGTACGTTTGATGACATAGCTGCAGAACGATTTTTTTTGGAACTGTCGACAGAAGACAGAAGTCGCTGGTTTCCGGTTCAAATTCTCCCAATGAATATGATGCCGACATCTGATCATATTGATATTGCAGACATGATACCTGGCAAATCATCGTCAACATTGAATCAGTATATACTTCTGGGTTCTAAAGAACCATCGATGGATCTCAACTGGAGGATGATGCAGGAAGTACCATGTGATGTCTACAGTAATGTATCACCCGTCAACCAGCGATATCTCAATGAGCGTCTGGAGATGCCGAAGATGATCACTGATTTCAAACTTGGGCAGAGTAGTAATTCTGCAGCGTTGCGTCATGTGACAAATCTTGCACGACAGTTCTCGCCATTTCTTGAGCAAGCCTGCATCTATTCGGCTCATCGTGTCAATATGATTTCGCTATTAGGTGCTGAACTGGATCGTCTTGTTCTTGATCAGTTGCCCATGCCTTATAAAATATCAGAGCGCAGTCTCAATCCCGATGAAAACTATCTGGTGGAAGCGCTTCTTGAACCAAACAAACCATTTGTATTGCTGGTCAGGGATTTTTGGCCATCGGGCGCCTGGCCTGACAATAGTCTTTGGCATATCCAGTTCAAAGATGATATGGAATCTTTAGGCATCAAAGTCATCCACAGCTGGTCAAAAGGCTGGCTCCTTGAATCATCTGCTGAAGTCAAACGTGTGAAGGATGATATACTCGATTATGTCGGTACATCTTACACGGGGTATCAGATGGCGTGAGACGATTTTCGATTTTCGACGGTTGTTTCGGCTCAACGACTGGGCAAAATGTCGTTTCGGCTCAACGACCGGGATTTCCGTACACTCTGATTCTTTTTGTATCGAGAATACAATGATTTATGCTAGTTATATCGCCTCGACTTCGCTCAACGATTTTATAATTACTCATCGAGCGTAGCCGAGATGAATTTCAATGCGAAAATCATATCGTAAAGTGTG
>JBDUAU010000388.1:0-14079 GCA_040004485.1 Saprospiraceae bacterium | reverse complement strand
CTGTATTCCCTATTAGGGGTGTGTTGTCTCAGCAGCGCTTTCGTATGCACGATCAGATACCTTCCCCGATACCAGTACCTCTCTTCGATCAGCATCGGCATTATGATATTCGCAGCAGGTGTGCTTCGATTCAATCACTTTAACAAAGACCAGTTTCCAGAGCCATTGCCGCATGAGCACATGTATCTTCAAGGATTACTGATCGTAGATCAGGTGCTGAAGAATAAAAATTATACCTCTTCCCTTAGATGTAGTCCTGTATTCCTCTCAGAAGATGGTGATCGACAGAAAAATGTAATTCAGGACAAATACATTCTGGCCGTCATTAAATCTGGAAGTGAGGCAAATTATTTTCCAGGCGATATTCTGATGGTCAGAGGCCGCGTCGAAGCTATTGCACCTCCATTGAATCCTTATTCTTTTGATGCAAGAGCTTATTATAAAACTATCGGCATTCGGATACAGATGAATTGCAAAGGTGAAGAGATTCTGAAAGACTGTAACGCGGAAAAATCATTTTCACGATTGACAGCTCAATGGCAAAATTATCTGTCGACGCTTGTTAAAAATAATATTTCACCACAAGTCGCACAATTGACGAATGCGCTGGTATGGGGTGATCGATCAGACATGGACAATGATGTCCGTGATGCATTTGCAGATTCAGGAGCTATGCATGTATTATCTGTTTCAGGGATGCATGTGGCTATCATTTATAGCATGCTTTTCTTTTTCCTTGGTGCTCCCGGCGCCGGAATCTTTTTGAAAAGAGTAACTCGATTTATAGCATACTCGTGTGCGATACTATTGTACGTTGGTCTTACAGGGGCTTGTCCCGCGGTGGTACGTGCAGGCCTCATGATCATACTTTATCTGTTCGGAAAAGCGATGGGCCTGAACACTCAGGTTTGGAATTTACTTGGATTCGCCGCTTTTATTATGATGTGGATCAATCCCTACGTCTGGGAGAATGTCGGATTCCAACTTTCATTTCTGGCAATGGCCGGCATTTTGTTGTATTCAAAGGCAATGATCCGAAGCATAACATTCAAATATAAAATCATGCATATGATCTGGGAGATCACTGTGCTGTCCATTGTCGCGCAGGTATTTATTCTTCCGATATTGCTTGGCCAGTTTCATCAGTTTCCATTGACGTTTATTCTCAGCAGCCTTGTTGCCATTCCTGCAGGATACATGATTGTATTTGGAGCTATACTCAATGTCATCTTATCATTTCTTGGAATCAATATCGCATGGCCATTATTGGATTGGGTCGGACGTGCATTTATTCAAAGTATGAAATGGATGGGCGGGTTGAATCCTGAAATGCATTTCTCCCTGCCTGCATGGAGTGGAATTTTTCTGATGTCAATGGCTATTCTTTTTACGATCGCTTTAGTGTTCAAATGGTCAAAGGGTAAAATATTAGCCTATGTATGTAGTCTTTTTGCTTTGACCATCATGGGTTGTCACAGGTTAAAACAATGGTCCACCGGTGAGTTGGTCATTTACCATTCATACAAAGGATTGATAGCCGATATGACGTACGATGGAAGATGCATTTCGATCCATGATTGCGAAGTCTCACCTGCAAGCATTGAATTTGCATCAAGAGGATATAGATGTCACCGGGATATCATCGATGAAGTTGATGTCTGTACAGAACAGGAATTTCACACAGAGAATATTAATTACAAATCATCTGTTCTGACGATTGGTCATTTATCAGTATTGTTTTGGGAAGGAGAAGTGGATTCCTTGATTTGCTCAACCAACCCGGCGTTTATTGTCATTGATCAATGTCCGGATATGTTTCTATTAAAAGATTTTTTACAGGATCGCCGTGATTCAAGGATTATTCTTCCAGCCCATATCGACAGAAAGATGAAAACAAAAATTGAAGATTATTTATGTAAATACCAGATATCATACCATGATATTGGTCTCACCGGATATTTCATGATACCCATATGAACAAAGAATATCATTTTACGATCACACGAACGGACCGCATTTACCTGGTCACATTTGTCATTCTCTTATTAGGATGGGAATTGATAAAAGAATTTTTGCCCAGTGGTGATCATGCCTTCACTTATATTTCTCCCCCATCAGCTCATCATGGATTTAATAATAAAACGAGCACGCGCTATTCTTCCAATAATTATTCAAAGAACTATTCATCTCATTTTCCAAAAAGATTTGAAAATAAATATTCGTCTTTCGAAGAAGAGCTGGAACAAACACCACCTGCTTCTCCCCTGGCCATTATGACCGCTTCATTTGATCAATTGATATCCATGGGTCTTTCCAAAAAAGTAGCTTTTAATATTCAAAAATTTATTTCTGCCGGCGGTATCCTCACGAGTGATGAGGATCTGTTAAAAATCTATGGAATGGATTCACTTCAATTGACGACCGCATCTCCATTCATTATATACGGTACAATACCTCTGAGTGAAAAACCCGCTGCCGAATTAGAGAAAGAAGTATCCATAAAAACATCTTTAAAAATAGTCGACCTTAATCAGGCCACGCCTGCAGATCTTGAATCCCTCGATGGAATAGGAACTGTTTTAGCAAACAGAATCATTAAATACAGAGACGCTATCGGTGGTTTTCTAAGCTCAGACCAATTGAAAGAATGCTATGGCATTCCACCTGAAACTTTGGAGAAAATAAAACCTCAAATCACGGTTTCAGGCAGCCCTCATTTTGTGATGATAAATGAAATCAATTTGGATTCTCTGAAACATCCTTATCTGAGTAAAAAATTAATAAAACTAATCAAGGCCTACAAAAATCAACATGGGGTATTCAGAAATGCATCAGACTTCCGAAAAATATATCCTCCGGATTCCAACTGGTGCAATCAGGTTTTACCTTATATAAATTTTGATGTCAGATAAGGATTTTGTAAAAAAAATAAAAGAGGACGCAGATTTATCATGATCAGTCATGATCAATTTTCGTAAAATTTAAGATTGTTAAATTAAAATAAACTATTAGCTAACAAGGTAAATTGATGAAAATATTCTTTCGTTATTCGTTATTGGTTATTCGTTATTACTTTACTTCCCTGTAGCACTATATTTCTCCACAAACGCCTTCATCTCTTTCACCATTTTTGGACTTCCGATAGAAATGGTTGCTCGTTGGTGCAATTCATTGACCGGCATATCAAGGATTCTTTCAAGATCACAGGATATCGCCACTCCACCTGCCTGCTCTACAATCATCGCCATCGGATTGCATTCGTAAAGTAATCTGAGTTTTCCCTTTGGATATTTCCGGGTATGGGGATACAGAAATATTCCTCCCTGGATCATGATCCTGTGAATATCAGATACCATTGAACCAATATATCGAAGGCCGAAATTCATCTCCGAACAATGATCAATGTATCGCCTCATCTCAAGATCAAATTTTAAATAGTATCCCTGGTTGACAGAATAGTAAGCTCCATCCTCCGGTATTTTAATGTTTTCATTCGAAAGACAAAACTCCCCGATCGATGGATCGAGTGTAAATCCATTCACACCATGACCTGTGGTATAGACCAGAATCGTAGACGTTCCATAAAGTACATACCCTGCAGCAACCAAAGCATTACCGGGCTGTAAGAAATCCTCCATTGTCGCAGGCCCGGACAGGTCAGACACTCTTCTGTAAATACTGAAAATTGTTCCTACCGAAACATTCACATCTATATTACTGGATCCATCTAGTGGATCAAATAAGACAACATACTTAGGTTTCTTTTTTGCCACAGGAGCCACCTGGATGATCGATTCCATTTCTTCAGATGCGATAGCGGCACACTCTCCACTATTGCCGAGACATTCAATCAGCTTATCATTAGCATAGATGTCCAGTTTCTGCACCATATCTCCTGATTCATTTTCAGAGCCTGCGACGCCAAGGATATTGACAAGTCCTGCTTTGTTGACCTCCCTGTTTATGATTTTAGCAGCGACTCCAATATCACGGAGCAGATTGGTAAGTTCACCTGTAGAACTGGTGTATTCCTTTTGTCTCTTTAAGATAAATTCGTCAAGCGTGACGATCCTGTTCCGGTTTGCTAAATTATCCATGTTGGTTTGTTTGTTTGGACCCCTTCTTTCTGAAAAACGAAATAATAAAAATTCTCCAGTCCCCCTTTTCAGGGGGCAGGGGGCTAGTCATTTATTAGTATCCACCATAATATCTTCTCAAAAACCACTCCAGAGAAAGAGCAGCCAGCAAAATAAGACAAAGCCACTTAAGATGTATCAATGGACGGGTCTGTGTACTGCTATACAATATGGGCTTGATATGTAAGTCTCCCAAAATCAGATCGCCCAATTGCGACATCTGGTTCGCATACACCAAGCTACCTCCATGCATTGATGCCAATTGCCTGAGCAATCCATGATCAGCAGTCGTCTCAAGTGTTTCCAATTGAATCGGTTGAACAACAAATTTGCCATCATGAGTGAGCTTTACGCCGTTGACTTCCGTCGATGCCGTCCATGAATAATTCCCTTCAGGGAACCGGCCGATCTCCAATGCATACGACTGCCCGGAGGTATTAAATGTGTACTCGAAATCTTCGCCTTGTTTATTCTTTATCCTGATTGAAACCTCAGGTGTATTGATCAATTCATAACTGTCATTATATAATTCAGCCTGAAAGAAAATGTCTTCAAGTTCTGTATACAATCTCTTTGAAGATGTCACCTTGAATTTACGTTTATCAGATTTCGTGGACGTGTATTGACATATCTGATTCAATACTTCATAGGTGACATCTCTTGATCCATTTTGCAACTGATCAAACAATTGCCATTTCCAGATTCCTTCTCCTGCAATAACACAGGTTCGTTTATCATTGACTTCACCCATGACGACTAACGGGAACTGTGTATCAACGCTCCCTATCTTTTGGTAAGACATCACCTGGGCAGACGGTGCAGCCGTATATTCCCCGTATGGCGAGAGCAGGGGACTGAATGCAGGTAATTTAGCTTTAATATCATCTGTCAGGTTGAATAGATTGAATGACGGATTCAATACCATGGTGACATCATTCGGTGTTCGATTACCTCCGGCTAAAATATTCAGAAATGGTTGAGCCTGGTTAAGCGCATTAAGGTCAGTCTGATAACCTACGACAAAAATTCTCGGAGTACCTTTTTTATCAAGCTCACTTAATATGTTTTGGATCGGGTTTTTGACAGAAGGCAATTGATGCAATATGACGAGATCATATTTTTTCAATTGATCCAATGACATGTCCGAAGCCATACGAATGTCTACTTCATAATTGCGCTGACTTAACAATGCGGATCTCCACACAGCAAGATCAGGATGGGGACTATTGGCCAGAAGTAATACGTTGAGACGGCCGTCAATAACTTCAACAAAGAAATCCCTCACATTATTGACATATGTCACTTCATTTTTTACCTGTGCTACCTGGACTCTATATCGCTGAACTCCGCTTTGTTTCGCTTCAATGATGATGTCCTTTGTCGTAAACCAGGGATCAGCGTCTATTGTAATGGGTATTTTTTCAATCAACACATCGCTGTTATCCAGGATTTGTTTTATTTCAAGACTTGTTGTGGCTCCCTTTAGACGCACTGCAGAAAGATCAACCTGTAATGGAAATTTATCTCCCAGGTAAACGATGCTGTTATGGTAAACATCTTTGATTTGCAAATCCGTTTTTCGAATTGTATCACCGAGTGCAATAGTATACAACGGAGCTTTTTGAGTAAGCGGAATGTAGAGCGGACTTTTACCGCGATTGATCGCACCATCTGAAGCGACTATGATCGCACCGACATTCTGGCCTCTGTATTGTTCATCCACATACGTCATAAACTCGCCAAGGTCACTCGCCCGGTCATTCATCTTCCATGATGAGCCGGGTTCAAGTTCTTTCACTTCCTGGCCAAAACCGATACGATGCACCTCATATTTCTTCGAAAGATTATTGTACAGATCATCAAGTGACTTCATATAGGTGATTGAATCAGTCTTTGAAAGTGCCGCTCTGATACTGGCCGACTGATCCTGTGCCAAAATAATCACTGGTGATTCTGTACGGTTTTGAAGCAATTTTAACAGCGGAGCAAGCAACAAGCTACTCAGTATAGTTACGACCAAACCCCTGAGAATAGCCATCATATACCTGAGCCATGCGGGCTGGTCACTGAAGGTTTTGTCCTTGTAATACAGGAAAACAGAAGCCCCTACCCCCAATAACAGGCATAAAACAAGGTACCAGGACGGGTATTGCCAACTCAGATTTTGCACGCAGCCAAAGAAATTAAATGAAAATAAGATGATGTGTTAACGCTCACAAAGATTGAAAAAATATCCAAGGAGCAGCAAAAGGATAACCTGTCCAAATGTCCAATATTTGAACCTTTCAGTCGTTTTAGGGGTATCATAGTACACGTTTTCTTTAACTTTTTTGTCGATGAATAAGGCAGTACTTTTTAAATCCTTTCTTTTCATTTGTGGGCTTCTCCTGGCGTCCGAACGGCTTCAGGCCTCCTATATCCTGATCCCAATGGATGAAACCCAGCGAAATCACCTTAAAGCCTATGGTATCACATATTGGGTTCTGAATGCAGGCAAAGAAGCCTATTGGTTGTTAAATTACAGAGGAGGTTCATTTGCTTTCGAGCATAATGAGCTCTTCGAAAAAGAATGTAAAACCCGGGATGTGAGTTACCAGGTCATCACAGATGGCGAATTTGTAAGAATTAGAACCGAAATAAGCAATCCTGAAGCTAACCAGGAAACCATTAAACTTGAGGTTGCCCCAAAAATAGCAGTCTATACACCTGATTTCAATTCGCATGGTGAGCGTATCCAGCCTTGGGATGATGCCGTTACGTTAGTGTTGACTTATGCAGAAATTCCTTATGACAAAATCTATGATCGCGAAGTACTGGAAGGAAAATTAGCGCAGTATGACTGGCTGCATCTTCACCATGAAGATTTTACCGGTCAGTATGGAAAGTTTTATCGTTCCTTCAGTATGCAACCCTGGTACAAAGAGAATCAGCGCCTCCAGGAAGAACTGGCCAAAAGTCTTGGCTATTCCAAAGTGTCTCAATTGAAATTGGCTGTCGTCAAGACAATCAGGGATTTTGTTGGCGGGGGAGGATTTATGTTTGCGATGTGTAGTGCGACTGATTCATACGACATAGCATTGGCGGCAGATGGTATTGATATATGTGCAGATATTTTTGATGGAGATCCCCAGGATCCCGATGCACAATCTAAACTTGATTACAGTAAATGTTTTGCGTTCAAGGATTTTAAGCTGGTGACTAATCCAATGGAGTATGAATTTTCCAGTATTGATCACCGGGATAGAAGTGTCATTCCGGAACGGGATTATTTCACGTTGTTTGATTTTTCAGCGAAATGGGATCCAATCCCGACGATGCTTACACAGAATCATACCCGGACGGTAAAAGGCTTCATGGGGCAGACTACTGCTTTTGATAAAAATTATATCAAATCTGATGTATTGATATTAGGCGAGACAAAACCTGAAAATGAAGTCCGCTATATTCATGGCGAATATGGATTCGGTACATGGACTTTCTATGGCGGTCATGACCCTGAAGATTATCGTCACTATGTGACTGATCCGGATACAGACCTCAGCCTGCATCCCAATAGTCCGGGCTATAGACTGATCCTCAATAACGTACTGTTTCCTGCTGCTGAAAAGAAAAAGAGAAAGACCTGATCTCTATTACTGAATATTAATAAACGGAATCTAATAAAGTCCCCTTCAGGGGATTTAGGGGCAATGGAACGTATCTTCGGCCCTTGAGTCCAAATTCAATGCCGTCAGCGTCCGGATCAGATCCGATAGCCAATCAAATCTTAAAAAATATTCCCATGATTTACATTGTGGGCAATAGTTTCTGCGGGTCAACGCTTTTAGGATTCCTTTTAAGTGCCCATCCTGACATTATTTACCTTGGCGAATTAAAAATTAAGACCTGGCTCAGAGAAAGGTCCTGTTCATGTGGCCATTCTTTAGAAACATGTCCATTCTATAGTCACTATTTCAATGAGTTTAATGTGGCGAAAAAATCTCTCTTTGAAGATGTAAGGTCAAGATCAGTTTTTGATCTCCTTTTCAGGAGTGACAAAATCATTTCTAAAAATGCCATCATAAAAATGGAATCTTTTTACCATTCCATCAGCGAACGGGTTGCTGAAATGTATCCCAATGCCCGATATATTGTGGATACATCTAAAAGCATTTGGATGCTAAATGGATGGCTGCATACTTCATTAGCTGAGGATATTAAAATCATCTGGCTTACACGTCAACTCAAACCCAGCATAGCATCATTTACAAAGAGAGGATTTAAATTTTATCATTCCCTCTTATCGATTCTTGTCAACAACCTGTTGACCTACTGTTATTTGAAATGGCATAAACTGGATTATCTGAAGCTGGATTATACCCGGTTTTATGATGGGTATGATGATATAGCTAAGGCATTATCATCCCTTCTCAATATCCCTGTTCCGGCTTCGTATCAAAATCAATTTAATCATCACGTGATTTCTGGTAATTCATTTACAAAAAAAGAATTCACAGGACATTTTAATGGATTTCACAAAGATGAAGAATGGAATGCCCTGCTGACAAAAAAACAAAAAAGGATTTTATCATGGTTCGAATGAATAAATCATGAGAATACAGGTCCTCACGATCGAATATCCTCCTTTGGGTGGCGGAGCCTCTCCTATGTCTCACGAAGTCAATAAAAATTACGTACAGCGTGGCCATGTAGTTGAAGTCGTCACGATGTCCTTCAAAGGATTGCCAGATCAAGAAAATATGGATGGCATTCTTATACATAGAGTTCCATGCAGAAGATCACAAAAACACATATCGTATCCCGTTGAACATGTATCTTTTATTTTGGCTGCCAGAAAGTTTTTGAAAAAGTACCTGCTTACGCATTCATTTGATGTATGTCACACTCATTTTATAATACCTACAGGAATTCTGGCCCGATGGGTAAATAAAAATTATGGAATCCCATTTATCATCACAGCACATGGAAGTGATGTGCCTGGATTTAATCCTGATCGCTTTTATTGGCTCCACAAGGTCACTCCGCCATTGATCCGGTCCATCGTTAAAAATAGCTCGTCCATTGTTGTTCCTTCCTTGTATCTGGGTTCGCTTCTTAAAAAAGTTGTACGTGATTCTGATTCGAAGGTCATCCATATACCAAATGGAATCAATACAGATTATTTTGTTCCTGGTAAAAAGGAAAAAATAATTGTTTCCTCTGGCAGGTTGTTGGAGCGGAAAGGATTTCATCACCTCATTCAGGCCGTCTCGTCAGCAGATATTGGCTACACAGTGCACATTTGTGGTGATGGCCCGATGATGAGTCAGCTCAGAGTACTCGCCTCAAAATCAAAAACACCGATCATTTTTCATGGATGGCTTGACAACAGGGATGAATTGTATAAATCACTTTTATCTAAGGCCACATTCTATTGTCTCGTTTCATCTAATGAAAATGGAAGCGTTTCCCTCATGGAAGCGATGTCATCCGGATGTGTAGTTATCACATCAGATGTATCAGGATGTCCTGAAACAGTAGGGTCAGCGGGAATATGCATTCCTCCGGCCAGGGTTGAAATAATATACACAACATTAATTTCCCTCATTCAGGATGGTTCTGCGCAAGCCTCCTATATGAAGGCTGCAAGACAACAGGCCATTGAGAAATATGCATGGCCTTCAATCACAGATCGGTATCTTAATCTTTTACAAAGTAGTACTGCGGAATGAGTAAGTTGAAAAGAGATACGCAGATGACCTTACTAAGCCGTATCCCGGTCATGCTGTTGAGTTTTTTATCCGTTGTATTACTCACTCGCCTATTAGGACCGGAAGGAAATGGTGTCTACACATTCATTTATGCCAGCCTTAATCTCTTCATTACGATTATTGGATTTCAGCTCGATGGTTCACTTACATTTTTTCTTGCCAATAAAGGGTATGACAATAACAAAGTACTCAGCACGATCGGTTCGTTTTTCCTTTTGACAATTCTGGTTTTTGTCCTCGTTCTATTTTCCATCATTTACTTAATTCCGGGAGGACACCATCTGTTTATTCCGGACGAGCAGCCGATATTTTTTTTCTTTTGCTTCCTGGCTATTTCTTTTACACTTAGGACTGCATCAAATCTGGTTCAGGCAGCACTGAGAGGATTGTTCAGATTTAAATCCTTCAATATTTATATTACGATCATTCAATTGTTACCGGTGCTGCTGTACAGCATACTGCTTTATTTAAGTGTAAGCGGACAACAGAATTATCAGATGATCACCTATTTTAAAATAATCCTAATCTCCGAATCACTTTTACTAGCCATAGGACTAATTATTTTATGGAAAACAAATGAAATAAAATTCTCACCGGATTGTGTGAAATACAGGAAGACGATTGTTCAATATTCCTCAAAAAATCTTTTAGGCACAGTTGGTCATTTCCTGAATAAAAGACTTGACGTTTGGTTTGTGGAATTTTATAAAGGAATGGCCTCCCTGGGACAATACGGACTGGCCACACAGATTACAAATTTTATCAGCGAAGCGTTGACACCATTTAACCAGGTATTACTACCCTATCTGTCCGGTTCGTCGCCTGATCAGCATAAAATAATGGTTGGACGAATAGCCAGATTGAATTTCTACATCGCACTTATGGCTGCATTGATAATCGCTGGCTTGTCGTGGTTATTTATTCCGATCTTATTCGGTCATAAATTCGATCAGGCTATTCCCGCTTCCCAAATTCTGGCCATCGGGATCATTTTTATATCTCAGCGATTAGTGTTTACTAATTATTTCAAAGCTACCAATCAAATCGGATACACCATAAAGGCATCCTGGGGAGGTGTGATCATTACGGTCTTACTCGATCTGATCCTCATTCCACTGTATGGAATTATAGGTGCTTCGATTGCTTCGGTCTTTGCCTATGCCACAACAGCTATTTTTCTGATTTACCATGTTTCTAAAAAAATAGATCTCCGTCTTGACGATATTATTTTTTTGAAAAAATCAGACATCAACTGGTTGTTATCCAGGAAATCAGAAATTGATAATTCCTCATTGGAAAATAAATAAAGATTACGCCCAAAACTTAGCCCTGAATCTATAAATTCCAAACCCAATAGCGAAAGCTCCCAGATATCCTAACCATCCCGTTTTTGATAATGGAGGTTCATAGTATAGGTCAATAACATGTTTCCCGGCCTCAACATACAATCCTGTAAATCCAATATCGGCCTGTATCAAATCCGATTTGGCATCATCTACTTTCACCTTCCATCCGATGTCATAGGGTATGGAGAAAAAAACAACAGAAGGCTTACCTACTTCAATACTTCCTATAATTCTGTTTTGATCAAAATAGGTCATCTTCATTGATTTATCAGTCATCGTATGCATATGATCAAGCACTGTACTAGCTGTACCTTCAAGCGAAGAGAATGGAATCTTATTTAATTTCATATGCCCGTCAATCACATTATCTTCCAATACCACACCCTGATAAATGGCTCCCTGCTTCTCATCTAAAGGCACATTTTTGAAATCATCATAATCTATGTATTGATCAAAAGGAATACCAAAAGGAATAAACATTTTGTTTTGATAAATGTGTACATCTCCTGCTTTTGAAATCTCTGAATACAATGCCGGATTTACAGTGGTCTGTGCATTATCCTTCGACAACAAATATTTTATCGAAAAAAGAGAATGCAGATACTGATTGTTGGACAAGCCAAGTAACCATCGCGTATTTCTTTCCTGGCTACCATCGATGATTCCCATTTCATCCAGGAAACGGACATAATTTTTATGATTGTGCGATTGATACATTTTTGATCCGAAAAAATCCTGCACCATTCCATCATTGTATCCTGATTTTACAGAACCAAAAACCTTATCCACCCTGTAGAACAATCCCGGATCATTCTTTTTGATGTACTCCACAGCTTCCATGGAGTAATCAAATTGATATTTTTTATTATTAATGTCAGCTTTATGTATTGAAACTCTTTCATTAAGCGCTGGCCACGAAAATATCCCCGCTTCAATAATTACATTCAATAAAACTATTGGAAGTACAATCCGCCTGAAATATTCGCCGGGAATCAACCAGATTAAACCACTATAGATTACTAAAAATAATGAAGCCTTTATTTGTACTGCACCTGATATAGTTACTTTAGGTTCGTGATAGGGATACCAAATCAGGGCCAGCATCATCAGCAATGAAATACCCAAAACCATATAGTTTGGTTTTTTCCCATTCATGATTTCCTGAAAACCCAACAACCCCACAAATAAGAAACTAAAAGGAATAAAAAGTGATAATGCACCTTTATAATAATCACCTGCAAATCCATAAAATGCAAACCTGAACCATGGGAAAATGATAATAAATAACCAAAACCCCAGAAAAGCTCCATACAATATTTTTCGTTTTCGATCAGCAAGAGCAAAGAATTGAAATACAAGTAGTATGGTGATTAATCCGATATAAAATAAAGGTGCCTCGAGGTAATTTTTCCAGCCATTAAATGTATTGGCAGTCCCTAATGTATCATTTGAAATCAACCTGAAAAACGCTGTCAGATAATGCTCAGGCGATGCAATACGAAATGGAAAAACAGCAGATAAGTTTTCGCTGTATGAGACTTTGCCTGAGACCCTGGGACTATAGGCAAAACGATGCCAGTTGCCTCCGATAAAAGGCAGTGAAACCAGTAGGGCAAATATTCCGCAAATGAATATTCGTTTATAATTCATCCACAATTCCTTCCATGAAAATTGATACACATCCATGATGCGGATGAATGAATAGACAACCATAAATAAAATAAGGAAGTAGGCCCGCACATCAAGCATCATCACAAAAGGAACAATAAACAACCACCAGTTCCTTTTTCTTAAAAATAATTCAAACCCTAAAAAAGATAATGTAAACCAGAAGATGACTATCGAATGACCATACCAACTGCTCCCCACCACCAGGTAACCTCCAAAGGCATAAAGAATTGAACCAATCACACATACAGGCAGAGAAAATAATGCTACACGCAGAAATCTGTAAAATACAAGCCCAGTCAGAAATAAAATACCCGCCTGCACCCAGGCAATACTATAAGCTATCGTAGCCGAATTCATAGGAATGTAAATCCAATGAAAGGGATTGAACAAAACTCCGGGATAACAATTATCCCCCACACCAATATAAAAAGACCAACCGGGCATACCATTCTCGCGACAATACCTCGCTGCCTGCACCAGGTTAGGATAAAACATCGTCAGGGTATCTGACCCTACGTCATCGAAAATAAATAACTCCGATCCAAATAAATATCTCGAGAACAGAATTAAAGTAAGTGATAAGGATAATCCAAAAAAAAGCCAAAAACTTTGCTTTTCTCCCACTGGCCAAGATGGCACTGAAGCCTGTACCCGAGGCTTACCGGGTTTCCTGATGTTTTTCTTTTCGATTGCCAATTTTATTCCTCGGGTTGTTTCTTATTAAGAATTTTTTCATCAAAATACCATAATTCAACGCCAAGGTCATCTATCGGCCCACCGTGAACGGGTTTGAAATTTTGATAGATATACATGATCACATCTTCACGCCAATGATAAACTTTATGCTTGTCCCACATGACCCAACCGCGTTGCGCGAAAGTTATATCCTGTTTGAATTGTTCAAGTGTATACTCCTTTCTTCCTGGTACCTTATGATAAAGATTTCCCGCCAACTGGACAGGATCGAGGTAATACGTTTTTACATTTTGAGCAAACAATGCATCTCCGTGTCTGTACTTATCCTTCAATGTCTTATACACGATTGAATACGATGGTGCCCACGGATGTTTGACATAGACTCTCTTATAATCTTCTTTGAAACTTAAAAAGGCTACAACAAGCACGAAAAACAGCCATAAAGAAGCCGTTTTTTTCGAAACCAATCTGCCACTCTGA
>JBDUAU010000177.1:0-14100 GCA_040004485.1 Saprospiraceae bacterium | reverse complement strand
GCAAACCTTGAGGAAGAACCTGAAATAATATCATTCAGGTTGGATTCCTTTTTGACCTGAATAAGCATATAGCCTAATCTGTGCTCCAGTTTTTGAGCAAAAAGTCCGCTCAAAAGCAGGCTTAGACAAAGAGTGAGTAAAATCCGCATAAATCGATGTTCGAGATTGATGATGTATTAGGTAAGAAGTGATAAAAATAGAAACTATCGGATACTCTCGGTAAGTTTTCTGCATGTCTGTCGTCATGACTTCAGAAAAAGTGCTGAAAATCAGTCCTTTCCGGCTTTTTGACCATTTTAATAGAAAAGGCCTTATTTTTTCATATTATTTTATTTAATAATGTATATAATACTGGGAAATATATATCTTTACATTAGTGTTAATACTAATATTTAATTATATGAAGAAAATACTACTAACTCTGATTTTAATTCCATTTGCCGGAATCCTTCTCTCAGTGCAAGGTCAAATTGCTGTTCAGCCTGAATCAGACACCCCTGATCTGGTGAAAGTGTATGTCAGGCAAGATCCTGCCACCTATCAAAAATCTTCTTCTAAAAATTCTAAGATTGACTTTGCTGTACAGGTCACAGCATCCTCAAATCCAATATCAGAAGCAACAGCCAAAAAAGAATGGAGTGATTTAGGACGTGTATATGTCCAGAAAGAAAATGGATTATATAAAATCCGGATTGGTCCATACACGACTCAACTGGAGGCTAAAGAAACTTTACTTCGCGCTAAATCAAGAGGTCGCGCAGATGCGTTCATTGTTGTGTTACAGGGAACTGATAATGATAAACCGCTGTACCAGGCAGGTATGGATACTAAATCCACTTCTCCTGCAAAAGCAGAAAAGAAGGAAGTAATCCTCGCTGAAAACGAACCAACAGTGGAAACAGGAACGGCCATCGTTGAATACAAAGTTCAACTTGCTTCTTATGCCAAACCAGGAGCATTCAATACTAATGGTATTGAAAAACTTGGAACATTGGAGTCTTACAGGAAAGGCGATATGACGATCATGATGATCGGAGGCTTCAGAAATTTGCCTGATGCCCGTAAAGCAAAAGATGCAGCAATGTCTAAAGGCTTTAAAGATGCAGTGATTGTGACCGATAATGACGGTATACTCATTGCCGTCAAAGAATAATAAACAATCCCAAATCAAAAATTGAATTTGATTTTACCGGGGGAAACATATAATGCCATGACGAGGATTTGCCGGGGTCACCCGGCAAATCTATTTTTACAGGATGTCTTCCATGCTTTTACAGATTGAAGGATTAAGTATTGTCTCTGATCAGGGGGTCATAGTCGATTGCATTTCTTTTTCCATTCATAAGGGAGAAATCGTGGCGCTTACCGGTAAATCCGGCAGTGGTAAGACAAGCATCGGATTAGCCATTTTAGGACTTTTACCTCAGGGAATTCGTTGGCACAGAGGCCAAATAAATTGGTACAGTCTAGGCGATGAATTAAGTTATCCACAGGATGTTGACCGGTGGGCCTCACTGAGGGGCAGGCATATCAGTTACATCCAACAAGATGTCTTCGGCATTTTTGATCCTGTTCTTCGCATGGGTAAGCAAATGACGATGATCGTCAAGGAAATTGGTAAAACAAATACGAATGATATCCAATCATCATTGCGTTCGAAAATGAAAGAAGTTGGGATAAGCGATGTCGAACGTGTTTGGAATTCATATCCACATCAATTATCCGGAGGCCAATTGCAAAGATGCCAGATATGTATCTCGATTGTGCTTCAACCCGAGTTGATCGTAGCCGATGAACCAACATCTGCTATTGATAAAATCCACCAGCGTGAAATCCTTGATCTTCTTGCTCATGTGCGGGATCAATATCAAATGGCCATTTTATGCATTACCCATGAAGAATCTGTCGTCAATTATTTAGCTGACCGTTGTATTGCACTTGATGCTACTGCCGGACAAACTGTAGCAACCAATAAGAATCAATCTTTTCCAGAAATACAGCATGTATTGCCTATCCTGAATGTTGAACATCTGGGATATAAGCACAAATTTGGAGGGTTGTTTGCAAAACAAGGAGCTTTAATTACCAACATCAATTTTACACTTACTGCAGGTCAATGTCTTGGGATAATGGGTGAATCGGGAAGTGGAAAATCTACAGTGGCTCAATTGCTTGTCGGCTTATTAACACCATCAACGGGTTATATCCAAATACACGATCGGAAAATTGATTTTGCAAACCATAAAGACATTTGGTTTTTGCGTTCAAAAATTCAATTGGTCATGCAGGATGGAAGAGGATCATTACATCCAAATAAAACCATCAGGTGGTTACTGCAGGAAGTAATTGACCAGCAACAAAAGTTGTACAAGAGCTTGAATATTGATATAGTACAAATTCTGAACGATGTAGGACTTCCGGAGTGGGTGTTGGACAGAAAGGAGAATAGTTTGTCGGGAGGTGAGTGCCTTCGCATATGTATAGCCAGGGCTCTGTTGATGAAACCGGACATCTTAATCTGTGACGAATCGACAACTTCACTGGACAATGCTACCAGGGACGGAATAATAGGGCTTCTATTGTCTCTAATGGAAAATCAGAAACTTGGATTGATCCTTATAGCTCATGATGACACCATCATTCGACGAACTGCTCATGAAATCCTGATTTTTGATAGTGGAGAAGTGGTGGAACAAGGAAGTGCCTCAGCAGTTTTGAGCAATCCAAAGCAACCAGCAACAAAAAAAATCATGGAGGCAAATGCAACCCTTTCCGCAAAAAGGAATCTTTAATACTGAATTAGCATCCAGCTGTCAAATCTTACTTGGTTAAAGTATTATTAAAGTGCTTCTTGCTGATTATTATTGAATTATATTTGAATGTCAAAAAAGATTTGTGGTTTCTGTAACATTTCCATAACACAAATCGTTGTCACGGCAGCAACATGATAAGGATACGAAAAAATACCATGCGTTTGTCAGGCTTCATTGCCCTGTTTTGCCTTAGTCTCGCATGTTTTACATACATCAATAGCATCGATTTTAAGCATGTTCCGGTTCCTGAGAATATTTACGTAGAAGAAATGCCTCCTTCTGATCCTTCTGTTCTTCCAGATGTTGACCTTATCAAGCGAATTGTCCGAAAGGCTTTCGAATTTATGTCAAATTCCAATTTCTGATTTTATACCCATTGATAAAATCTCTGGCTGACATCTTCTTTTTACCTGTCAGTTGAACTTCCAAAATTTCCAATTCACCATCCTTCGCCTGAGCGAGAAGTTTCTTATTTTCTAAGGCTAATAATCCAGGGGTTCTATTAACCTTCTGAGAGGATACAGAAATTCTGAAGATCTTCAATTCCTTACCATCCAGGATGGCCCATGCACCCGGATAAGGACACATCCCGCGGATAAGGTTAGTGATTTCCAGCGTAGTTTTATGCCATTTTAGATGACCGTCTTCATGGTGGATTTTAGGGGCAAAACTGGCTTTATTTTCATCTTGCGGACTAAAAGCAGCTTTGCTGGTTTGTATCAGATCGACACTACCCAATACTAGACCTGAACCGGCATACATCAGTCTGTCATGCAGTGATCCTGCATCATCTCCTTGCAGAATTGGGATTTCTCTTTGTTTGAGAATCTGGCCTTCATCGATTTCATGCTGAAGCATAAAAGTAGTAAGCCCTGTTATGGTCTCACCATTGATCATGGCCCATTGGATCGGTGCTGCACCCCGGAAGGCTGGAAGGAGAGAACCATGAAGATTCATGGTTCCCAGGCTTGGCATGCTCCATACGGCTTCTGGGAGCATCCTGAAAGCAACAACGACCTGTAAATCAGCTTTAAGCGATTTTAGCTCTTTCAGAAATGCGGATGATTTAAGGTTGGCCGTTTGAAGTACCCGCATTCCACGTTGTTGAGCAAATGATTTGACCGGTGAGATCATCATTTGTTTCAATCCGCGTCCCCCTGGTTTGTCAGGGGATGTGATCACGCCAGCTATTGTGTACCCTGCATCTTCTAAAATCTCAAGTGTGGGTACAGCAAATTCAGGAGTACCCATGAAAACAATTCTAAGATTTCGGTTTATCATCATTGGTAAAAGTAAGTACTAGATTGTGAAGCCAAAACCGGTTAAAATGGACTCTTTCTTTAAAATTGAGCTCATTCACTTAAATAAATTACAGACTGGCTCGTTCTTTTTTTGGAATCTTAATACTTTACCTTTGCAATTATACTTCATTAATAAAACCTAATAATGACTTCGCGTGAATATCTATATGCCCTTCCATCCAAAGTATCACCAGATGCGATTGAAGGGTTAGAAACCTTATTTCACTTTGATCTTGATGGAGAAGGTGGCGGTCAATTTACAGTCAGCGTATCAGATGGAAAAGTAAATGTGAGTGACGGATTGAATGGTGAACCAAAATGTGTCGTTCGATCAAATGAGGAAACATTCAACAAACTTATTTCCGGAGATTTAAATCCCATGATGGCTGTCCTGACCGGTAAAGTAAAAATCAGTAACCAGGGTGAGATGCTTCGATATGCTAAGTTGTTTGGTCTGATGTAATATGAATATAGAGGCATTCAGAAAATACTGTATGGGACTCAAAGGAGTTGAAGAAACACTACCCTTTGGCCCTGATACACTTGTATATAAAGTATACGGAAAAGTATTTGCGCTCACGGGTCTTGATAGTGAAGTGTTCAGTGTCAATTTGAAATGCGATCCTGATCGGGCTCTTGAATTAAGAGATGAGTATCCTGATGGCATCACTCCAGGATGGCATATGAATAAGAAACATTGGAATACCGTTTTTTTCGAAAGCGGAATCGCTGATAAACTTTTACTGGAGTTGATTGAACATTCATATAACCTTGTTGTAGCCGGATTGCCTTCAGGTATAAAAAAGCAACTTCAATAATCAAATATTTTGGGTTTGAGTAAATAGTTGAATTCGTTTCATAAACTGTTGAAATGGTTGTAATGAATTCCGAACAGAACTATCAATTACGAAATATATTTAAGACAAAGATGCCCACTTCACAAACGATCGTAAGCGTATAATTTTTTGAAATCAGGAATGGAGAAAAAATTTGTGATCATCGGGCATGGATTGGCAGGTTGTGTCTTTGCTCTTTCATTATACAGGAGAGGTATTCCTTTTAAGATTACTGGATCCACACAACCTGGAGAAGCATCAATGGCTTCATCCGGATTAATTAATCCTGTGACAGGCAGAAGATATGTGAAAGCATGGATGATCGATGAACTTGTTGAGAAAGCCCTGGATTTTTATTCTTGGACAGAAGAGCTGTTAGGAAATTCTTACTTTTTTCCAGTTGATATCGTTCGCTTTTTATCTAATGATGAAGCAACAATTGCCTGGAAAAAGCGTCTTGAAGATCCATCTTACACGGCTTATATTTCAAATAAGAGATTTCAGTACCTTGATGATCTGCAAAGGCCATATGGAATAGTGAAAGGAGGTTACAGATTGGATACTCCGGATTGGTTAACAGCTGTACGGAATTTTTTATCTAATAAAGGATTTCTGGAGACCGGGTTTGAACCTATCGGTGTCAGGGTTGTTGGAAATGAAACAATCATCTATGCAACAGGGGCAGTTGGAAAGTCATGTTCAAATGGAATGATTCCAAACAAAGGAGAAGCTATCATTGTCAAACTTCCGGAGTGGAAATTACCAGGAGTTATAAAAGATAAGGTGTATTTTATTCCATTGAAAGAAAGCAAAATGTTTTGGGTTGGAAGCTTCTATCATCCCTGGCCTGAAGATACTGATCCGAGTGAAGAGGGGAAACAACAACTCCTTCAGGCTATTTCAGAGTTTTATTCCGGTGAAGTTGAATTCATAGAACATCTCACAGGTATCAGACCCACTGTTGATGACAGGAGGCCATTGATCGGGGCTTATCCAAATCATCAGGGTGAATATCTCTTCAATGGAATGGGAACCAAGGGCACAAGCCTGGCTCCTTATTGGGCTGATCAGCTTATTGATCATATTGTGTATGGAAAGTCTTTGCCTTATATTGTCAATCCTTCAAGATATAAGGCAAAACCTGGTTAATAAATCGTTAAAAAGAAGAAAGTCATTTGTATTTCTCCTTTGTTATGCATCATTGAAAAGAATTAACCACAAATAAAGATCAATTCTTAAGAAATCAACTCTATCCTCACGCTCACTATTTGTTCCCTTTCTGTACTTGCTGAAAATGCAGCGACAGTTTTTTGTATAAAAGGAAGTATTAACGTAATAAAACTATATGAAACAATTTCTCTATTTGGCTATTGCAATCTGGATCAGCATGTCGATGTCATGCAAGACCAAATCAGGAAGTGTCACACCAAAATCCACGGTTGATACTGCGATGATACAGACCATGTGGAAGACAATCGATTCACTTGAGCAAAAGGGCTTAGTCTCTTCTGCGCTCAAAGAGGTACAAAAGATTAAAAAGGCCGCCTTTGAAGGAAATGATTCGGGCCAGCTTGTGAAAGCAATTGTTTATGAAAACAGATATCTGCTTCAGCTAGAAGAAGATTCCAATATCAAAACATTTGCTCGGGTAGAAAGCGAAGTAAATTCTTATCCTGAACCTGCCAGGTCAGTACTTCATTCTTTTGCCGCTCAATGGTATACCCAATATCTCCAATCTCATCTATGGGAACTGAGAAACAGGACAGAGTTTGGTGGTGCTCCCGGACCCGATATCAGAACATGGGGTATCAGGCATTTCCTGGACAAGATTCAATCGCATTATGAAATGTCTGTTCAGTGGGAAGGATTAAGATCAGCCAAAGTTGAAGATTATGAAGTGTTGCTTACTGAAAAACAAAACACAGATGATCTGCGGCCTACATTATATGACATTCTGATGCATCGCGCATTGGATTATTATTCAGGCACAGAAGCATATCTCACAAAGCCTGTTTATGATTTTGTCCTTACGGATCCTCTGGCTTTTGCACCTGCAAGATCCTTTATAGGACATTCTTTTCCAGTGACAGATAGTTTGTCAAATACATGGAAAGCTCTGCATTGGTTTCAGCTTTTATTAGCCTTCAGACTGAATGATGATCAGCACGAAGCCGCACTGGTGGATGCGGATCTGAAACGTCTTCGTTTTGTATATGACAATATTATCATTGATGGTAAAGATTCCATTTATCAAAAAACACTTGACGATCTTGCTCAAAGCCATCACAATAGTCCTGAATCTGCATTGGTGGATTATTACAGAGCCGGGCTACTTGTCCAAAAAGCCGGAGAATGGTCCAATGATAAAACATCTTCTTATCGCTACGGATACAATGACGCTCTGAAAATTTGCCAGGCAGCGATTGATAAATATCCTGACGCCTATGGAAGTCAATTGTGTAAGACATTGATCAGCCAGGTTGAAACAAAAAACTTATCTGCTGCGACTGAATCTATTAATCTGCCCGGTGAAGAACTTCTTGTTCAAATTGAATATCGCAATCTGTCCGCAGTGCATTTGAAATTAGCAAAGTTGCCCGATGCCCCCAGAAAATGGAGAGCCGACTCCTGGAATGGAGAAGAGATATTACGTCGTCTGAATCAACTCACTCCGCTAAAAACATGGGAACAATCTATTGATAATGCCGGGGATCATCAACCGCATACCACTGAAGTAGGATTGCCATCATTGCAAGTTGGACACTATGCATTGCTTGTATCTGATATGGATAATTTCGACATCAAACGTTCAACTACCGGTGCGATTATGTTCACCGTATCTGAACTTGGATACTGGTATATCGATGATCGAAAAGAGTCCCAGGTAGCAGCGATAGTAAATCGGAAAGATGGTAAGGCTATGCAAGGTGTGAAAGCTGAATTTTATACGTATCAATATAACCCGGGCAGACAGAAGCAGGATGAAATCAAGATAGGAGAGGGAATAAGCAATGCTGAAGGCTGGGTATCTATTCCTAAAAAAGATGATCAAAGTATTTCAATCCGATTGTCAAAGGGCGATGATGAATTATTCGAAGATGAATCTTTTTACACTTATCGTTATGGAGGAGATAATAATGCAGAACCGACAACACTGTTTTTCAGTGACAGATCGATTTACAGACCCGGACAAAAAATATATTTTAAAGGGTATGCACTGAATTTTGACAAATACAGAATTCCCTCGATTGTCCCGAATAAAAATGTCGAAGTTATCTTGTATGACGTAAATGGTCAGGAACAGTCGAAGCAGACCTTTACATCAAATGCGTATGGCACTTTTTTTGGCCATTTCGATTTGCCTCAGGGTGGGTTGAATGGACAGATGTCACTCTCATCAAGTTACGGTTCCAGCAGGCATTATTTCCAGGTTGAAGAATATAAGAGGCCGAAATTTGAAGTAAAATTTGATACGCTTAAAGAAACAGTAACCCTGAATGAAAATGTCACCATTAAGGGATTTGCAAAAGATTATGCCGGTAGTCCGGTGTCCAGTGCAGCTGTAAAATACCGGGTTGAACGGGTTTCTTACAGACCATGGTGGTACGGATACTGGAAAGGTTACTGGCCTACACAGGAAGATCGTCAGGTACTGATAGTAGGATCATCTTTGACAAAAGATGATGGAAGTTTTGATGCAACGTTTTTGGCTAAAAGCAAAGCAGGAGGTGATCCTAACCTTATGTATCGTTTTGAGACAACAGTTTTCGTGACAGACCTTACAGGCGAAAGCCATGAGGCAACAAAATCTATAGCTCTTAATAAACAAGGATATGAGGTTAATATTAATATCAGTGATCGAATAGCTAAAAATAAATTAACCGAAATAAGTGTTTCTGCTCTCAATAGTGATGGTGCAAACGTAAAAGTAAATGGTGAAGTTGAAGTAGCGCTTCTCAAAGGGCCAACACAAAATAAGCGTGAGCGATTGTGGACTGCCCCGGACATTTTGACAATTACTGCCGATGATTACTCCACGCGATTCAAAAACTATCACATTCCCGGAAAGGAACAGATGGCTAACTGGGATGTCGATCATATATTAGGAAAGAAGTCTTACACAATCGCAGGCACAGATACGATTGATGTATCATCTCTTTTTTCTGGCCCGGGTTATTACAAATTGACATGGACGTGGAAGGACGCAAAAGGTAAGATACTTCCGGTCACTCAATACGTGATGGTGTACGAATCAGATAAAAATCTGCCTGGTCAGGAGGTCATCCAGGTTGCATGGAATGATAGACAATATCAGCCTAACGATGTTCCCGATATTAACCTTTTAACAGGCTTGAATTCGCCACCGAAAACAATAAGAATTCTTGAACGACGAAAAAATATATCAAGCAGAAGTAGTATAGCACTCCCAGCGTATCACAACCATGATATAAGTATCACTGAAGATGATCGTGGAGGAATCTACATGCACTACCTGACTGCATATAACAATCGCTTTCTCAAATCACAATACCTCATTCAAGTACCATGGACGACTAAAGATCTTGAGGTTAAATTGAAAACATGGCGCGATAAGATGGAGCCTGGTGATGAAGAAACCTGGACAATGACAGTGACAGGCTCTAAGCATGAACCTGTCACAGCAGAAATGCTACTAAGCATGTATGATGCTTCATTGGACGCATTTATTCCTCATCAATGGCAAATGAGTTTGTACCCTTCGATAAATTCTACAATTCTGGTCCAGGGTTCAATGACGAAACAAGCGCAGTACTGGGGGCTGACCGATCACTGGGAACAAAATAATAATGATGTGCCCTGGAGACAATACAGGGATTTGAATGCGTATGGCTATTATCCGGAAGGTAGTTATGGTGGATACCCCAGAAGATATAAAGGTGATATGGAACGAATGGCTGATGGAGCAATGGTTTTAAACGCAGTTCCTCAGCAGGCACCTGGTGCACCGTCAAAGCAAGCATCAGGAGGAGAAGCAGATGAATTCAAAAAGGATGAGGTACCCGGACAAACAACATCTGAAACGCAAACTCCACCTGCACTTCGTTCGGCACTGGAAGAAACTGTGTTTTTCTACCCGGACATCAAAACAGATGCTAATGGAAATCTAAGCTTTTCATTCAAAATGAAAGAAGGATTGACACGGTGGAAATTTCAGGCTTTAGCACATACTAAAGATTTAGCATTTGGACTTGCTCAGGCTGAAACTGTGACACAAAAACAACTGATGGTATTTCCGAATCCGCCAAGGTTTTTTAGAGAAGGTGATACAATTGCATTTCAAATTAAGGCCACTAATCTGACCACTCAGATTCAAATGGGATCAGCTCAATTAAAAATACTTGATGCTTTCACTGACGAAGATGTTTCAGTTCAATGGAAAATCAGCAATAATAGTCAACCACTAAAAATTGGGGCCGGACTTTCAACACCAATTACGTGGATACTGCAGGTTCCAAAAACATGGATACGGCCGGTTAAATATCAGGTCTCTGCATCAGCGGGTACATTTACAGATGGTGAAGAAGCAATGCTTCCGGTTGTAACTAATCGCATATTGGTGACAGAGACATTGCCGCTTCCAATCAAAGCAAAAGAGACAAGAACATTTGTTTTCAAATCAATGCAGGCAAACTCATCATCAACCTTGACAAATCATCAATTTGTTGTTGAAATGACTACGTCTCCTGCCTGGTATGCAGTTCAGGCTCTTCCATATCTGATGGAATACCCGCATGAATGTGCTGAACAGATTTTTAGCAGACTTTATGCTAATTCTTTGGGCTCTCAAATCGTAACGAAATATCCAGCTATCAAACGCGTGTTTGACGTATGGAAGAATACAAATGATGACGCATTGTTGAGCAATCTGGAAAAAAATCAGGAACTTAAATCAGCCATGCTGGAAGAAACACCATGGGTGAGAGATGCAATGGGAGAAACTACGCAGAAAAAAGATATTGCACTTCTTTTTGAAACCAATAAGCTTAGAAATGAATCTCAGCAGGCATTGCTAAAACTCAGGCAAATGCAAATGTCAAATGGTGCGTTTCCATGGTTTCCTGAAGGACAGGATAATTGGTACATCACACAATACATTGTTGAAGGATTTGGACATCTGAAAAAGATGGGTGTGTCGATACCCGGAGGTGATGCTCAGGATATCATACAAAAAGCAGTTCCCTACCTCGATGGAAAAATGATCCAATGGTATGATGAGCTTAAAAGATTAGAGCAGGAAGGGAAAATAAAAATGTCAGATCACCAGATAGGATCGATCCAGGTTCATTATCTGTATACCCGATCTTTCTTTCCTGAAATTAACCATGTCGCAAAGCTTGATGAAGTCATGGCGTATCTGAAAACGCAGTCAGAAAAATATTGGCTTCAACATGGTATTTATGATCAGGGGTTAATGGCCTTAGGATTTTACCGGAATCAGGCAAATAACACATTATCAAAAGACATACTTGCCTCGCTGCGTGAACGTACGATCACTAATGATGAGTTGGGTAGATATTGGAAAATAACTCCTGGATATTTTTGGTATGAAGCTCCTGTCGAATTGCAATCATTGATGATTGAGCTATTCCAGGATATGAAAGTGCCGCAAGCTGAAGTTGATGAGTTGAGAGTTTGGTTACTTAAACAAAAACAAACTACACAATGGAAATCAACTAAGGCAACCGCCTCCGCGATATATGCATTGTTGATTCATCCTGACGCATGGCTGGAAGCTAAAGGAATAGTTGAAGTCAAACTTGGGGGAGAAGAAGTGATTGGACAAAATACGCCGGTGGAAGCCGGAACAGGCTATGTGAAAAAATCATGGACTGGCGATAAGATAAAAGCTAGCTGGTCCACAATGGAGGTCCTCAATCCAAACAATCACATTGCCTGGGGAGCAGCCTACTGGCAATATTGGGAAGATCTTGATCATGTAAAAAATCAGGTAGATAATAATCCACTTAAGGTCACACGTCAATTGTTGATATCACATGATGGCGATCGTGGATCGGTGACGACATTAGCTGCCGGAAGAGCATTGAAAGTGGGTGATAAATTGGTGGTCCGATTGATATTGGAAACAGACAGGCCAATGGAATTTGTCCATCTGAAAGACTTGCGGGCTTCAGGATTTGAGCCAATGGATGTCATCAGTGGATATCACTGGTCTGCAGGGTTGGCTTATTATCAAAGCACTAAAGATTTAGCGACTCACTTTTTTATAGATTATCTCCCGCGTGGGAAATTTGTTGTCGAATATCCGGTAACAGTTGCTCAGGCAGGATCGTATAGTGAAGGTTTAGCTACCCTGCAGTGCATGTATGCGCCGGAATTTGCAAGCCATAGTGAGGGAAGCAGGGTGAAAGCGACTCAATAAGAAATAGGATAAAAGACGGAGGGCCAAAGACAATTGTTTTACAGGACTTAGTTTGCAGGGTGATAGTAATATCAATTTGGTCTTTGGTCCGTCGTCCTTCGTCCTGAACCCAATGCGTTAAGTCGTTAAGAAAAGCTTTAGTCTTAAGGCTGGGATTTTTTTAAGCATAAAACCTGTTTCCTGTATATTGTCTTCGATTTCGTCGAGAGATTTAAATTCAACATACAAACGGAAAGACCATGTCTGAAAAAACTGAAAGAGAAAAACACGCGGATACCATCATCAAGAATCACATTATCTGGTCGATGGGCGCCGGTCTGATACCCGTACCAATTGTTGATTTTTTTGCAGTAAGTGGTATTCAGCTCGATATGATAAGACAGCTCTGCAAGCTTTATGAACAGAATTTTGAAGAATCACAGGGCAAAGCAATCATCACAAGTCTTACCGGTTCCGGTTTGGCGAGGATGGGTGCCAAAGCAATGATCAAATTCATACCAGGCATTGGGTCTGTCATCGGTGGACTGACGATGTCTGTATTGGCTGGGGCTTCATCATTTGCATTGGGAGAAGTCTTCAAAAAACATTTTGATACCGGGGGGACTTTTCTGGATTTTGATGTGCAGCGATTAAAGAAGATGTATGATGAAAAATTTGAAAAAGGCAAAAAAGTAGCTGAACAATTATCAAAAGAACAAGAGAAAAAACGTCAGGCAGCAGAGGAAACACTAAGTCATAAATCTTCAGGTAAACTTGTCGATAAGCTTAGAGAGCTCGCTGAATTAAAAAAAGAAGGCCTGATCACTGAAGATGAATACAGTGCCATGAAGAAAAAACTTATTGGCGAATAATCTTCCACTTCCATTACGGATACTTCATTTATTTATTGCTGGTGTAAACAAGCAATCGCGTTTTATTCAAAAATGGAATGAAACTAAAAAGCTCACCCTTGACGGCAACGAAATAAGTTTACGTAAGACGCGGAGAAAGCTGGGTTACTATTTAAGATTTACCAGAGCATTTAACTTTATGTTGTGAATTAATGAGGATTCTGGAACCTGATCTGAAGGCTGAAGTCTTTAACTTTGGGGGTTCCGATTATAACCTGTTCAGCATGCATTATAAAACAGTTTTAGGTATGAGGTTTGTACTTGTCTTCAGTTTCTTTCTGAGTTCCTGGTTGTCTTCTGTATCTGCATCTGCCTTATCCAGCGGTGGTTACAGGATAGAAATTACCTTGCAGCATTATCAGGGAGATTCTTTGTTTCTTGGATATTATTTTGGAAAGGCTCAATACCTGAAAGACACTGCCTTGCTTGAAAAAGGAAAATTTGTTTTTCAGGGAGAAGCAAAACTCGAACCAGGTGTATACCTCCTTGTCATTCCTCCGGATAATAAATTTATTCACGTATTGGTTTCTGATGATGAGCAAAAGTTTTCAGCATCGGTTGACCTGGATAATATAGTTGCTTCTGCAAAGTTCAAAGGAAGTGATGAGAATGAAATTTATTATGCATATCTGCATGAGTTGGAAAAACGTCGACCTGTAGCTGATTCCCTAAAAAAACAAATGAAACTTGATTCGCTTCATAGTGAGGAATACCAGGTTAAGTTAGATAAAATTGATGCAGATGTCATGAAAGTTCAGGACGACGTCAGATCGAAACATCCATCTTCTATTACAGCAATGTTGATCTGGTCAAACCGTGAAATTGATATTCCAAAATATG
>JBDUAU010000264.1:0-4181 GCA_040004485.1 Saprospiraceae bacterium | reverse complement strand
TAGAGCGCTTGCATGGCATGCAAGAGGTCAGGGGTTCGACTCCCCTTAGCTCCACTACGAGCCGCCAAAGGATTGCTAAGGCGGCTTTTTTATTTCCTTTTTAGGACTATGATACCGATGGATCATCCTGAAATTCTCATATGGTTTTGCATTATTGCATTTATCTATGCTTCTGTCGGCTTTGGCGGAGGCTCCAGTTATATTGCCATTCTTGCACTCTATGGCCTTCCCTTCAAGGAGTTAAGACTGATAGCCCTCATTTGTAATATTATTGTCGTCGCAGGTGGAACAATTCTTTTTATCAGACACAAAGAAATTAAATGGCATAGAGTGATCCCTCTGGTCATTTCCGGATTGGTCATGGCTTTTTTAGGAGCCCGATTGAAACTAAGCGAAAATTTTTTCTTTATTCTGCTTGGATGCAGCCTGATGATAGCAGGTATTCTATTGTGCTTTGAAAGAAAAACCGGGCAACCTGATTTTGAAAATAATACCAAACCTATCCGGGAATCCTTGCTCGGAGGAAGCATTGGTTTCTTGTCCGGTATGGTTGGCATAGGAGGAGGTATATTTCTATCACCGCTATTGAATTTAATGAAATGGGACACCTCAAAAAAAATAGCAGCTACAGCCTCACTTTTTATTCTCGTCAATTCAATCGGAGGAATTACAAGCCAGCTTCAGTCCGACCCTTTTCCGGTTGATTACAACAGATTATGGATGATGGCTTTGGCTGTTTTCATAGGTGGGCAGGCAGGATCGAGAATCGGGATTTTCAAATTAGATCAACAAATGATAAAAAAGCTAACCGGTGTATTAGTTTTGGCTGCCGGAATAGAAATATTGTTGAGGCATCTACACAATTAAATAGGATATGATCGTCGAAGTACATGCATATGGAATCGTAAAAGATATTTTTAAAAAGAAATCTGTTCAGGTTGAAATACAAATAAATTCAACTTCTCATCTCAGAGAAGTTTTAGAATCTCTGTATCCGGATCTCAAAACACTTTCTGTTTATAGATTTGCTGTCAATGAAGAATATGTTCTGAATGATATGATATTGAAGGAGGGCGACGAAATTGCTATTATTCCACCTGTAAGCGGAGGATGATGACCTATATAGAAATATCTGAAAATCCGCTTGATGTACAGACTTGTATTAATCTGGTTTTGACACCCGAGACAGGAGGCATTAATGTGTTTGTCGGTTCCGTCCGCAATATGACAAATGGAAAAAAAGTAGTACGGCTGGAGTTTGAAGCCTATACAAGTATGGCCTTAAAAGAAATGAAAAAAATAGCAGCGTCTATAGAAAAGAAATGGCCTGTGATTAATATTGTCATTCATCATAGAACGGGTGTTCTTTCCGTTGGTGATATCCCTGTGATCATTGCCGTTTCAGCCGCACATAGAGATGCAGCATTCAGCGCCTGTAAGTTTGCCATTGATGAATTGAAGGAAAAAGTGCCGATCTGGAAAAAAGAGATTTTTGAAGATGGTGAAGAGTGGGTCTCTGCTCATCCCTGACTTGTGTGTTGAAATCTTAGATATGGACTCGTCAAAATAATGAACTTATTCAATGATGTGAAAATCTTTCTTACCCCCTGATTTACGGATCAACTTTGTTTCTTTGATTACTATATCATGACTCAGCGCTTTGCACATATCATACACAGTTAAGGCAGCTATCGTAGCGCCGATAAGGGCCTCCATTTCCACTCCCGTCTTTGCTGTAGTAGAGGCAGTACATTCTATGTTCAATTCATTCTCTGTATTGAAGCTGATATTAATCTGACAATCTTCAAGGGCCAGGGTGTGACATAACGGAATCAAATCACTTGTTTTTTTTGCCGCCATGATTCCTGCGAGAATTGCAGTTCCAACTACAGAACCTTTTTTTGTCAAAATGTCCCCATCTGTAAAAGCATCTATTACTTCTTGAGGCAAAACAATAACAGACCTTGCTGTGGCGCTTCTTCGGGTTGGTATTTTTTCGCCGATGTCTACCATGATCGCTTTACTCTCTTTATTTAAATGAGAAAAATCACTCATGAATGAATCAATTTTATGATGACTTCTTAAATAGGATAAATTAAAAAATTAACCTCCGATTTCAGACATGGATGGATGTACTTCAGTTGATTTAAGTTTATCGGCTTCCCATCCGTCTACAGCTCTTTTCTGAAAAACATCCATCAGCTTTGCTTTAATTGTTGAATCTGACAGACCTTCTCTGAACAGATCTTTCACATTCAATACACCTTCTCCGTAAAGACATGTCTTAATCATCCCTTGTGGAGTTATACGTATTCTGTTACATGTACCACAAAATGATCTCGAATAGGCTGCGATGATACCAAAAGATCCAAGGTGACCCGGTATTGAATAATTGAATGAAGTCGAAAAAGGCGGATCAGGTATTTTTTGGACATGAGGGTAAAATGATTTTATGTATTCCAGTATTCTCGTGTGATTCCATTGCAATCCTGAATAAGCATGTCCTTCTCCATTAAATGGCATTTCCTCAATAAATCGAACAGACACCGGAAGTTGTTTTGTCAATCCAATCAACTCAATGATATCTTCTGTGTTTCTGCCTTCCATCACGACCGCATTTATTTTGACATCCATGTCGTGGCTTAATAATGTTTCAAGTGTATTCAAGACAGCAGGAAGTTCATCTCTTCTTGTGATCTCAAAAAATCGTTGTCTGTTGACGGTATCAAGACTAAGATTGATGGAATGTATGCCAAGCGATTTCAGCTGGGGTATGTATGGCCCCAGGAGTATTCCATTGGTGGTGATAGATACATTTTTTATCCCATTTATTTTGACCAGGGAAGAAAGAAAATGAATAAGATCTTTCCGGATAAAAGGCTCACCTCCGGTAATGCGCACTTTTTCCACACCTTCCCGTGACAGGAGAGAGCATAGTCGCAACATCTCCTCATAACTCATCAATGCCCCGGAAGGTAACCACTCAAGACCTTGCTGTGGCATACAGTATCGGCATCGAAGATTACACCGATCCGTGACTGACAGACGCAGGTAGTTAATGATTCTCCCATGGTTGTCGTAGATCATATTAAGATGTGTAACGCATATGCATAATTAAGAATATCCTGACAATCTTAAGTTAATTTCAACTCTGCTTCAAGGGTTATTTACCAAAAGAATGTACATCCAACAACATACCAACTATTGAACTGATTGCTGCACCAGCATATTATCCAGAAAACTTTAAGAAATTCTGTTCATTTTTAAACCAATAATTTTGCCACGTGAGGTCATTAGACTTTTAGCTTCTCTTTGTTCCGTATCGCTCAAAATGCCTCACTTCAGGCATCCATACCAACCAACATCCTCCATTTAGGTCGCCTCATCCTCGGAACAAATTTTTGACAAAAATCTTACCTCATGGATACCCACTGTATCAGGATATTTAGTTTACCTTTGGTTCACTATTGAGGCTCCTCGTTCAGCGACTATGGTTTATGCTTTAGCTTATGACTCTGATTTAGCTGTTCGTACTTCAAATAACATAAAACATTAATCTTTTTTTATAAATGAAACTTTTTGTCGCTAAACTGCCCCAAAACGTCACCTCAGAACGTCTTAAGGCAATGTTTGAAACCTATGGTGGTGTACTTGATGCCAAGGTTATTACTGATCGGGACACCGGCATGTCAAAATGCTATGGTTTCGTCGAAATGGATTCTGAAGAAGGTGCCCGTGCTGCCATCGAAAACCTCAACGGGGTTGAAATGGAAGGCAAGGAAGTCCTGGTGAAAGAATCCGATCCTGCCCCTCGCAGCAATGATCGCGGTAGAGGCGGCCCACCAAGAGGTGGCTCAAGACCTCCATTCAATTCAGGAGGTGGCGGAGGAGACAGACGTCCCAGTGCTCCACGTCCGGATCGATGGGGTGATGATCGCCCTAAGTCAACAAATCGCTACCAGGACAATGACCGTCCAAAGAAGCGTTATGATGATGACTTCGACGACAAACCAAGACGTAAAAGGATATAACCATATCCATTCTGTTTTTTCAGTAGAGAAGACTTAACCTGTTAAGGAAAAACGCAATGTAGAGACGCGATTCATCGCGTCTCTGTTTTGCGTTATCCTCATTTTCCTTTTCCCTGTACCAGAATCAGTATCGTGTAAAACAGGATCTTG
>JBDUAU010000351.1:0-4191 GCA_040004485.1 Saprospiraceae bacterium | reverse complement strand
ACTAACCTTTCGGAATAGGGCTTAAGGTCAGTGAATTCCATGAAATCATAAGAAACCAGGTCATCGAACAATCGTGTGAATCCTTCGTCAAAGAGGAGCTGGAAATATTCTTTAGAACCTATTCTTTCGTGATACTGGCATTTGGGGCATTTGTAAAAATTCTCTTTGAGATCCTTTATCGTGCTGGTTTCATTGCAGTTGTCGCACTTATGCCAAAGCCCGTCAGGAGTCTCCTTTTTGGACTTGGTGGCGGTCTGTATCCCATGTCTTAAACGCTGATACCAGCTTTTGGACTCTTCCTGCATAGATATTTGAGTGAGGGGTCAAAAATACCACAGATTAAGCAGATTGTGCCCCTAAATCCCCTGAAAAGGGGACTTAATATGTTCTAACTCGCTATTCTAACAAAGTGATGTTTCCTTTTTTGAAGAATGATCTTCCATTCGGACATGTGATATTCATATAGTAACCGAAGACATCTGGTGATAAGCGCTCACCTTTGAATGTTCCGTCCCAACCAAGAGCCTGATTTGTTGTCTTGAATACTTCCTGACCCCATCGATTGTATATGTGTAATTCCATCGTAGAGATAAAATTGCTGCGAACAAATAGCACATCATTGACACCATCTCCATTCGGAGTGAACGCTGTGGGAAGGAAAATATCTTCATCATTGCATGGTGGATTAAGGACAGTTAATTTATAAGTTGCTATTCCTATACAACCTTCCGCATTCACAACTGTAACCGTGTACGTAATATCTCCTGAAATGGTAGGTGTAACATTGGGATTCCAAACTGAAGGGACAGCATCACCTCCGGAAGAAGTCCAGGTGTAACCAAATGTCGGATCCTGATTAACGAATAGTTGAACCTGATCAGGGCCACCAAGGATAGTTGTATCCCCCTGAACATTGGATGTAATGATGACATCAACCGGATCAAACAGGTTTACTGTTACTGTTGAAGTTAATGTATCTGAGCAACCCAGATCTGCATTTGTCACTGTAACCGCATATGGAGTCGTGACTGATGGACTTACCGTAATGCATGATTCCCCTGCACTTGTATTCCACTGATAGTTTAGATTTTGTTCAGGATGGTTATTGGTCACACAGATAGTGGCGGACTCACCCAGGCAAATGCCCTGACCTCCTGTGATACCAAGACTTAAAAAAGTAGGAGTTAAGCATACAGTACTATCATTCTGACAGCCCAAAGGATCTGTTCCAACAACTCTAAAACATGCATGTGAGCCCGGTGTAACATCAATCGAAGCTTCTGTACCAATAGTGTCACCTGCCTCATTGAACCATGCGAATGATACACCAGGAATGGAGGAAGCATTCAACGTGATAATCTGAATATCACAATAAACAGAATCCAATGGTGCATTCACAACAAATCCGGGATCTGATTTAGAAATCTTAACCGAATCTGTTTGCGAACAACCAAGTGAATCTGTAGCCGTTACGTAATATGTCGCTGTAGTGGAAGGATTTACAACAATACTCTGTAAATCTGAAAATGGATTACCGTTAACTTTCCATGTGAAATCCACATTATTAGGTGAAACTCCATTTAGTGTTGCAGTGAGTGTAACATCATCAAACTTACAATTTGTAACATTGTTACCTGCATCTATTGCAAATGGTGTTGGAATAATAACCCTGATACTATCCACTATCTCACAACCCGGTAGTCCAGGTGAAGAAATAGTAACATAAAAAGTAGTATCATCTTCTACTGTGACTATTGGGTTAGCATCATGTGACCCATTAGACCATGAGTACAAGTATCCACCATTGTTATCAGGATTCAATTCTACCGTAGGTTGAAAGCAATTGATGGTCTGTGGATCTAATTTTTCGGAGATTGCATTGACTGTAATTTGTTGACTGGTGGATACATCACATCCATCTCTTGAAGAAAGTACAATCGTATATATGCCGGATTCAGGAAATGTAAAAACAGGACTTGTTGCATTCGAACCCAGATTCCCGGCCACACCAAAATCCCAGTGATACAAATTTCCTGTGGATGAATTTGTAAAGTTTGCGGTCAGGCTCTTACAATCTGTTTCCGAGGAAAAGGCAAGGACAGGTAATTGTTGGACTTCAACCTGAGTATGTCCGGTGACAACGCATAAGCCATCCGTGACCGTAAGCAAATACTCCGTAGTGATATTCGGAAAAGCAATGAGATCGGACGAATCATTAAAAAATAATCCCGATGTCGGTGACCATAAGTAATTCAGACCGGATTCGCCATTGAGCAATAAAGTTGAGTCTCCATTACAAATGTGTCCACTTCCGGGTTCAAATAACAATTGAAGTTCTCTTACTGGAAAACATTCAGTATGCGTAGCTGAACAACCATTTGAAGCAGTTACAACAAAAGATAGACACGCCGTAGCAGGCTCATCAATATCAAAATTGAATGTTGGATTTTGAGAGGTGCTTGGAAATATTCCCAAGCCTACACTGGGTGTTACAGTTAATAACCATTGATAAGTCGCGGCAGGGAAATTTGGATTAAACCCAGCGGATTGATCATGCACATTTAGTACAATTCCAGCTTCATCACAAGAACTGACATCATATGTAAAGTCCGCATTGATCTGGGTATTAAATACACCCACCTGATGTATGATGGTGTCGTGGCAAAACATACCGCTATCCCGTACGATAAGAGCTACATTGAAAAATCCTTCATGTGGAAACGTATACGAAGGTTCGAATTCAGTGGATGTATCACTTGTTGATTTATGATCGTAATCAAATATCCATAAATAATCATCAGCCAGAATAGACTGGTTATCAAACGTGATGGTAAGATTATCATTGGAGCAATCAAGAGAAGGGGCACTGAAATTTGCAACCGGTACATCACGACACATTCTCACATTATATTGAAAATCCCTTCTAGTAACCCCTGTGATAATATTTGTACCACGTTTATATGCAGTGACGCAATACCCTACAATATACTGACCTACAGCATTCGGTTTTCCGGAGAGGTGCCCTGTCTTTGGATCGATTTTCAATGGACCACCGCCCAATAAATTAGCAAGGTTATAAGGAGGTTTCCATGCTATCAAATCATAAGGTGGTTGGGGTGGTGGTTGTGGCTTGTTATGCTGAATATCTCCACCTGCATATGGCGTACATAATGAATAGACCAACGAGTCATGTTCAAAATCAACTGCATGCGCATCAAAATCAATGTCTTTATTGACGCATACATAGATTGAAGGGTAAGCAAGAAATTGTGGTGAACTATTGCATTCCAATTGTGCTGTAGCACTGAGTTCGGCGACTACTGTCATCCCGGTATTTAATGGATCCACGATATTATTCAGCGTTCCATTTCGGCAGCAACGCTGGTATGCCAATGTATATCCTGATGCTCTATAAGGTAGAACAATATTTTTAATATACATTGTTGTATGTACACATACATCTCCACTCACAACACTACAATCACTATGCAAAAACTCATTGAGTGTATCGTCAGCATTAAAATTGATCCTCAACTCACCACCGGGAAATCCAAGTAAATCCACAAGAAGCTGATGGGAAATACCATCATAGATCCCAATTGAAGCCGGGTCGTCAAATTGAGCATTGGCTGCTCCCTGAAAACAATCCCGCCTCATGGTAAGTTTGATTTCATAGATATTATTCCCCAGGCATCGATATGTCATGTCGCCTCCGACAATATGCGTTGCCTTCAAATCCTGACTGAATAGCAAAAAACTACTGCAGAAAAGGATTGCTAATCGTAAATATGTTTTTGTACTAATCATGACATTTGAGCTATATGAGTTCATGTCTGTTATTTCTCAATTTCTATAATTTCTACGCGTCTTTCTTTCGAAGCTTCCGGACTGTAGATTGATTTTCTTACATTTTTCCTGTCATCACTTACCGTCGCTGGTGCAGTTTCTTCTCCAAAAGATTTCTGTGTGACAACCAGGTCGCCTGATTCCATATATTTCCAAAGAATACCATCACGGAATGATTTGAATTCATTCTGGATACTTGATATACGCCGGTTACCTAAACTCTTGTTGTATTCGTCCGAAGCCAAAGGACTTGTATATCCTTTCAGATAAATAGTAAAGGTGAGGCCCTCATGTAAATACTGTTCGAGGATATGCATAAAGGATTCAAATTCTCTTTTACCACTG
>JBDUAU010000590.1:0-14205 GCA_040004485.1 Saprospiraceae bacterium | reverse complement strand
AAAGTTTGTCTAATGGAAGATCTTCTGCTACATGGATCCTGTAGTCAAATTTGCCATTACTGCGTCGATGTTCTAGTTCGATGTATAATTTTAGGACATCAAGCTCTTCACGAAGTGTTATAAATTCTTTTCGCGAATTTTCAAGGATTGCCCGTATTAATTTTGCAAATCGGGAAAGGTATTCTGCAGCATCCTCTTCTTTATTTTCCCAGATATATTTCTGGATGGAATTAAGTGAGTTGAAAATAAAATGTGGATTCATCTGGCTTCGGAGAAGTCGGGTTTCCAACTGAGCCATCATTTGATTGGTTTCTGTTTTCAATTTTTCTTCTTTCCGTATTTTCTTAACGCTTCGATTGGCAAGAAATACTACACAGCAAATACAAACCAATGCGATAGAGGGCCAAAACCAAAGATGCTGAATAAGAGTAGGTGCGACGCTAAACCTGAAAATGGCAGGATCGGTATTTAGTAATCCTGAACTGTTACGAGCTCTGAGCTGGAAAACATAATGGCCCGGACCAAGATTGTTGTACGTAACTGATCTATTGGTACCGGCTTCATGCCATTCCTTATCATAATTCAGCTTGTAACTGAATGTAATTCTGTCTGAATTCGTATAATCGATGCCAGTGAAATAAAAAGATATATCGTTATTCCTGGACGTCAATGGCAGAATGGCAGAAGAATAAATTTCAGGATCAAATTTTTGTTCTTCAGTACCAATCATCACATCCGTGACCAATGGCTTGACCAAAGCCGCATTGACATTCACTTTTAACGGATCAAACTCAGTGTAAGCGCCTCTGTACCCAATGTAAAAATTGTTTCTGAAAGAAAATAAATGCGTTGGGTCCGATGAAAAGCTATAAATCCCATCTGATGTGGTAAATTTTGAAAACGCTGACTTCACCGGGTCATACTTAAAAAGAGAATGCGTGGTATAGATCCAGATATTACCGTGATCATCTCTCAACAGCGATTTCCATAATATAGGATACACCTCTTCGACTCTTCCTTTCAATTGATAGAGACCTGTTCTGATATTATAAATTCCCAGGCCTGCAGGCGTTCCCATATAAATTGTTTCATGATGATCGGTCACCAGCGAATTGATTGTATTGATATCAAAACTATACTCCGGGTCTGACTTCAATGGAATGCGCCGGCTTAAATGTGTCTGCGTATTAAACTGATACAACCCTTTGGGTGTGCCCGTCCATAAATTGCCGTCATCACAAAAACCAGACTCGGCCACAGATCTCGTAGGAATAGGCCCATGCTGGCTCGTATCAATTTCATAGCATGAAATATTCTTTGATCTCGTATCGAAGTTGACAAGATGAGTTACTGTGGTGATCCATAATGTCTGATCCGGGCCAATACAAACGGTTTTACGTCCTGGCCTGAATACATTGGCAGGGTAATTATACATGGTCAACAAATTGTTTTCTATTGCTGTCACGCCCATGCTATTGGCTGACCATATGATATCATCCTTTGTTTTGAGTAAAAAATCTGTCCATGATTCAGGTCCAAAGTGATTTGTCGTGGTTAAATCAGCCAACAATTCCTGATTCATTTGCTTACTTGACGTATCATATTCTATCAATCCGCAACCGTTTACACCCAGCCACCATTTACCCGGTTCCTCTGCTGACACAATTCCCTCTATAAGGTTATAAAATGCAAACATAGGTGTTTGCAAAAATGGGATTTCTATAGATCGGAATTGTTGTTCCAGTACATTGACTTTGCAAAGGCCGTCCCATGTGCAAACCCACAAAATGCCGCGGCTATCAGAAAAAATATAATTCGTAAAATCAGTAGGTAAACTATATTTTGAAAAAATATCCTTGCTATATCCTCCGATAAATGTTCGAGTTCGAACATCAAATATGCGGATCCCCATCTGAAGTGTTGAAAGCAAGATGAATGAATCGCTGAATATTGGGGATTTAGTAAGTCCGGTAAGGATTACATTTTTTTCCATTCCATCCGTACCCTTTACCCTCCAGGAAGCGTGCTCACAAGTTTGCATATTCCATGCGATAAGTTGATACGTATGCCAATTGGCGATCCACATCGTATTTCCATCTTCATAAAAATTAAGTACCCACGTTTCTGGCAATTGAACCTCGAAAGTATTTTCCGGAATATTATAGATGATAAACCCTTTCCTGTAACAAGCTATCCACAGCTTATCATCAGAACTCCTATACATGGCATTGATCTTAGTAGGTGTAGGATTCGAACAAGAGGTGGTATGCATGGTAAAGTCCGATAATTGTAAACAGAACAATCCCTTGTCTGTCATAAACCAAACCAAGTGGTGGACATCATCAATACATAAGGACAACACAGCAGGTGAAATGGTGAAAGAACCGGCAATATCAATGGGCGTGAAACAGGCTTCTACAGGATTGTAATAACACAATCCATTCTCAAGTGCGAGCCAGATTGTTCCGGCTTTATTTACAGCGATGTCATTAATGGTATTGTTGGGTAAACTCGATGGATCTGCTTCGTCATGCCGGAAGTTCTTAAAGTTGACTCCATCGAAACGACTCAGACCAGCCTCAGACACTACCCAAATAAATCCCTTTGGATCTTCCAGACATTTTTTAATGTGATTGTGCAACAATCCATTGTTGGTTGTATAGGTGATGAACTTAAGGAGCTGGGGTTGGGAGAAAGAGCACGTAAACAAAAACAGAAGTACACCTGTCAGAAATAACCGATGCGAGAGTTCTGAAAGCCCCATGATGAAAGGTAGGGAAATATGTGGTGATTAGACGATGGAAAAACCGAAGACAGGAAAAAAGGGAAATGGGTAAGATAGAATGAGGTGATTTGAAATTACTGCTACTTTAGGATTGAAGTTTTGGATCCGAGTGCCAGGACAAGTTTTTCCAATTCATCAATTTGTTCCTGTTGCTTACCAACAATTAAATTTAGCTGATCGATCATCACCTGTTGTTCCTGGACAGCTTTGACGAGTGGAACTGTAAATTCAGCATAGCGAAGGCCCATGATTTTTCCGCTTTTGTCTAAGGTCGGATAAAGGAGCGTGACGGAAGAAAACAACAAGGTTTTAGCAGAGAAGTTTATACAGCATGCCTCTATTTGATATCTTGCGACTTCATAGCGATTTGCCAATAAAAATGGGAAAAAACCAATCCAAAAAACGAACACAAGCTGAGCCTAAAACTACAAAGGCAAGGACCAAATCGGCTTATGACTATTCCGGCTATCAGGTAAAACATGCTAATAAATTCGTCATCGCTGCCGCGATGCTGTCTTTCCTTTTATTGATCAGTGTTTTCAAAAACATTTCCTACCCATTATTCTGGGCAGATGAAAGCATGACAGCGATAGGTACAGAAAGAGTACTTGAATATGGATATCCTAAAGTGCATGATGGAAAAAATGTCTTTTATGACCTGCGACATAGTAATCCCACACTCGGCATTGATGAAAAAGATGATGCTTACGTAGGCGGTGCGGGATGGGCTCAGTATTATTTTGGAATCATCGGATATAAGCTGGCTGAGAAAGCTGAAAATATATTTACAAAAACAGGAATATTCAGAGCCACATTTGCATTGGCCGGGTTGGCCGGTATCTTCTTATTCGGGTTTTTTATTTCAGGGATATATGCTGACCGGTTTTCGAGATATGCATTTTTATCACTGTTTGTTTTGCTCGAATTAATTTCCGTTTCAATGGCATTGCTGATCAGGGAAGTGCGATATTATTCACTTGTACTCATGCTTGTGTCTGTTGCGATCGGATTGTATGCGAGATATAGATTCTATAATCCGCTGAATAAAATATTTTTCATCAGTATCCTGTCGCTTTGTCTCTGGTTATTGTTCAATACGTTTGCACCTGTATATTTTATTGTATTGGTCACCATTGGTTTGACCGAAGTTATTGTCGTAAGCTATCAAAGTCTGAGTACAAATTTTAAAAACGCACTTACCTCTTCTGCACCTGTACTGATCGCGCTGGTGGTTTCTTTTGTAGCGGTTTATTCACTACTTGGTTATTTCAGGACATTTGAAATAGCCGGTGCGATGAAGGAATTTAATCATTTTACCGGAGACCTCTACTGGCAGAATGTGAGCACTGCTTTTAATTTTTTCAAACATTTCGATTTACTCGGGCTTCTGATTATCTTTAAAATCCTGGTGCTTCTGAATATGAGAACATTGTTAAAGGAAAATTCACCTTCTTTCAGGATATCATCATTTTTAACGTTGTTTTTTATTGTGTTTATTTTCTTTATTGCCCGGATTCCTAATTTTATTTATACCCGTTACATTATTTATTTGCAACCCATAGTGTCGGTCATCATCATCCTTGATTTTTTATGGCTTCTCAAGGTGTACGCCAGAGAAAGTACGACTTTTATATCATTAAAAATGATAGCGCCTTTATCCATTTTTACGATTGCTGTGATTACTTTTTTGGCGGTCAATGGTGATTACATTAGTGGCCATGTATATGAGCTGATGCATCCCTACAAGGGACCTCTGGATTATACTATTCCTTTCCTCAAAGAGAAATATCCTGCATCGGATACATTGGTCATCGCGGCCAATTATGAAGAGACTTCGTACATGTACTACCTAAAGAGTAAGGTTATCATTGGGTTTACAGGCAACAACCTTAGTGCAGATTCAATTCTCGTTCCGCATGTCATAGCTTATAGAAAAACATGGAGTAATTATGGAAGTATCTTCAACAAGTATCTTCAGATTACTCCATTTGATGCTCAGACATTCCCTGTAAAGGATATTCCGGTGAATAATATCCCTGAGCTCAATTTCAAACCTGCGTTCAATCATCATTTCAGGATGCAGCTTCCTGCGGACGATAAAGATCAGACTTATTTATTCCTCAGGAAATAAAGATCAAGTATATTAGCCTTTCTGGAAGGTCTATACATTGGATAAAGGGGTCAGATCAACATTTTACCACTTAGGATTTCATTTCAATCAGTAAGGATGAGTAATAAAAAACAAAAGCCGGTAGCAAAATCAAAAAAAACATCTGCTGCTGTGCCTATGGTGAAGACAGCAGTGGCGAAAGAACGGAGACCTGAATTTGAACTGATCCATTTTGATCTCAAAGCATGGATTTTTATCGGAGCATGTTTGTTTATGTTTTTTTTGTTTGTGGCTTTAAAATGGCACAATTCATCTATACCGCATTGGAGCCAGGTAGTTCCGGACGGTGGTGATCCAAAACGTGGATTGGTTGCGGGCGAGCCGCTTTTTATCAGGTCGGATGAATGGCTGGTAATGACCCCTTTTTTATTATCACAACAAAAAAACAATTATCCTGTCAAAAATGAAGCGCTCGGTGCCGGAGAGACACCTTTAATACTCGGTTTGCCTACACATCATCTCCTGAGTGAAATCAGGCCTCCATTATGGGGCTATTATATTCTTGATGATGAAGGTGGATTTGCCTGGCAATGGAATTTCAAAATATTTCCTTTCCTGATTGCATGCTTTCTATTGTTCATGCTTTTAACCCGCAATCACTTTATTATAAGTTTAGCCGGAAGTTTCTGGTTATTGCTTTCTTCTGCCATCCAATGGTGGTCCATTAATACGGAGGTATTTACTTTTGGTTTTCTGACATTTATTTCATTTATTTATATATTATTTTCTGAAAAACCCCGGTTGATTATTATTAATACAATTATTTTTCTACTCTCTGCCTATTCATTTGCTGTCATCCTGTATCCTGCGTATCAGGTCCCTTATGCTTATTTTCTGCTGGCACTACTTATAGGATATTATATCAAGAATAAATCCTTTCTGAAAGTCCGATTTGTCAATCATACAACTTTTAGGATGGTGTCTCTTGGTGCAGGATTTCTGGCATTGGTTGGCTTATTTTTTCTTTTTTACATGGAATCAAAAGAGACAATCGCCCTAATAGCGAATACAGTATATCCGGGTATGCGAAGTGAACAAGGAGGCGAATTTCCCATTCTTAAAATATTTGCTGATAATTTCAGTCAATTTATGAACATCAAAACGTATCCTCCCAATTGGGGAAATATATGCGAAGCCTCTTCCTTCTTAATGCTTGCACCTATGATGATGATCGCATTGATAGCAGAATGGATAAAAGTTAAAAAGATAGATCCATTACTGTGTGCCATTTTAGCATTTCAATTCCTGGCTGCCTTCTGGATGTTCGTCGGATTACCTGACTTCGTTGCCAAACTGACTCTTTTTAGTACAAGCCCTTCTTACAGAACTTTTTTTGTTTTTGGATTTACGAATATTATTATGGCTATATTATTTCTCCGATATTATCATAATACACTTCTGACAAAAAATAAAATTGCTCAGGCTACATCCTTGATGGGCATATTTATTGTAGTCTATGGAATTAATTATTTGCTGAATAAACAGGCTGAATTCTTTTTTACCACTTCACAAGTATTGAAAGCAACCATAATATTTACACTTATTAATTGGCTGATAATTTTCTTTAATGAAAACAAATGGTATCAATTTGCCTTCTATACCTTAGGTGCTTTTCTTTTGATGCCCAATGCGAAAATCAATCCTCTTAGTAAAGGATTAAGTCCCTTCTATGATAACGCAGTATATAAATTCGTAGCAGGTATTAATGCGAAAGATCCCGGAGCTGAATGGGTAGTTTTTGGAGCATTTACCTACGCAGATTTTTTAAAGGCTGCAGGCATTAACTGTTTTAATGGGGTTCAATTCGCTCCTCCTTTGGATAAACTGAAATACCTGGATCCGGAAATGAAAAAAGACAGCATTTATAACAGATATGCTCACATTGATTTTTATACTTACATAAATGCAGATTCGGTAAAAATTGAACTGATTCAAAATGACAGATATTCGATTAAAGTGGATCCTTGTTCGCCTCGCCTCGTCCAGATGGGAATAAAATATATTTTATTTACTTACCAGCCACAGCCTATTGAAGTGGATTGCATGACTCCAATAGGTGACACCAATGGAGTCTATGTATACAAAAGAAATGAACTATGACCCTCTCTGTCGTAATCCCTTGTTATAATGTCGCCAGGCATATTGAAAATGTGGTTCTATCGTTACCGTCGCATATCACATGGATTATAGCAGTCAATGATTCCTCAACGGATGCAACAGAATCCATCCTGCTTGGTTTGGCTAAGATCCATCCCAGAATTATTTACCTAGAACATAGCGTGAATCAGGGGGTTGGCGGAGCTATGATCACGGGATATCAAAAAGCGCTTGAACTCAAGTCCGACATCGTTATAAAAATGGATGGCGACGAACAAATGGATCCCAATTATATCGATCCGTTAATCCAACCCATCATCAATGGGCAAGCAGATTTTACAAAGGGAAACAGGTTTCAGGACCTAAATGCACTTAGAAAAATGCCCATCATACGACGGATAGGAAATCTGGGTCTCAGCTTTCTAATTAAAGCCGCTTCAGGATATTGGAATATTTTTGATCCTGCAAATGGATACACCGCTATCAAAGCCGAAACATTGAAAAATATCAATTTTACTAAAATCCATAAACGATATTTTTTTGAATCCTCCATGTTAATTGAGCTGTATTACACAAATGCCATACTACAGGATATACCCATGAAAGCAATATATGGAAATGAAGTGTCAGGGCTTTCTGTTACACGGACTTTATTTGAATTTCCTCCAAAACTATTCGTTTCCTTTATAAAGCGAATAATATTAAAATATTTTTTATTCGAATTCAATATCGCCTCCCTCTACATCTTCTTTGGATTTCCATTGTTATTGAGTGGTATGATATTTGGCATTCTTAATTTTATAAAGTACACAAGTGAAAATATTCCTGCCCCAACGGGCACCGTGGTGATACCAACACTATTGATCACCCTGGGATTTCAATTATTATTGTCTGCGGCAAATTATGATATAAATAATTACCCAAAGCGATAATACCATGGTGAAGGTTTCTGTGATCATGACATTTTTCAATGAATCGGAATCGTTGCTCAAGAGATCTGTTGATTCCATACTTAACCAGACTTTTCAGGATTTTGAATTTATCATTATTGCCGGTAATCCGGAAAATAGCCCGGCCATTGATTATTTAAAGACGCTCAGCAGCGAGCAAAAAAAGATACTATTTCATGTGGCGGATAGTAAATTACGAATGGCTACATGTCTAAATTGGGCAATTAGGCTGGCATCAGGTAAGTATATTGCCATCCAGGAATCAGATGATGCTTCGTTTCGCGAGCGACTTGAAAGAGAATTGTATTTCATGGAGCAGGATGACAGAATTGATATCATGGGCACATCCATTGCTTACATCAACGATGCGGATCAAAAACATATCGTGACCCGTTATTATCCGGAGCACCCACGAAAAGCATTCAACAAATACACGGCTATTGCACATCCCACCATTTTGGTGAAAAGGGAGCTCTACGAAAAATATGGTTATTATAATGAAAACGAAGAAGTCAGAAATTCTCCAGACCACGAATTATGGTGTCGATGGATCATACAGGGTGTAAGGTTTTTCAATATCCCCGATGTATTGTTTAATTACTACCAGAGTGCTGAAAATGGAAGAAACAAAAATGCCAAGAAAACATTGCGATCCGTAGTACGATTAAAAACCATGTATGCCACTCAGATGAAATTTACATTCTCAGATTATATTTACCTTTGGATGGAAAAGTCGCTCTTGCTTTTACCACAGTCGATCATCAGTAAGGTATTTTATGTCTGGATTCGCTTTAAAAGAGTTCGATAATTTTCATCACATACAAAATCCTCAGATTAAATGGAAAAAATTTTAGTTACAGGCGGTGCCGGATACATTGGCTCTACCCTTGTCCCCAAATTATTGGAAAAAGGTTACAAGGTGACAGTCATTGATAATTTCTATTTCAATAACTATCTCTCTTTATTAGCCTGTTGCAGGAATGAAAATTTTGATGTTATCGAAGGTGACGTCAGGAATGAGGAACTAATGAAAAAACTGATCCAGCAACACGACATCATCATCCCGCTGGCTGCCATTGTAGGGGCTCCTGCATGCGAAAAAGATAAAATTGGTGCTGTGACCATCAATTATGGACAGATCAAATTCATCAATGAAAACCGAAGTCCAAGTCAAAGGATTCTTTATCCTAATTCGAATAGCGGATATGGAATTGGAATTGATGGCATCCACTGCACCGAAGAATCGCCATTAAATCCTATTTCATTGTATGGTAAAACTAAAGTGGATGCGGAAAAAAATCTATTAGCATCAGACAATGTCATCACGTTCCGGCTTGCTACTGTATTTGGTATCAGTCCAAGAATGAGATTGGATTTGCTGGTCAATGATTTTACATACCGGGCCATTAATGATCGGTTTATCGTATTATTTGAAGCCCATTTTACAAGAAATTATATTCATGTGGCGGATGTGGCTAAAGCATTTTTGCATGCCATTGATAACTTTGAAACGATGAAAAATAATGCCTACAATGTAGGCCTAAGCTCCGCTAATCTTTCCAAATTCGAATTGTGTCAAACGATTAAAAAATATTTACCTGATTTTACCATTGAAACTAATGAATTTTCAAAAGATCCGGATCAGCGCAATTATATAGTAAGTAATGAGAAAATAGAAAAAACCGGATACCACCCGGATATGGATTTGGATCGGGGTATCATGGAACTTATCAAAGGTTGTAAAATGATAAAAAATAATGCATTTACCAACCTGTAATTAATCCGTTATCAGATATGATCATTTCAAAGACACCATTGCGAATTAGTTTTTTCGGAGGAGGTACTGATTATCCGGATTACTTTCAAAAATACGGTGGTGCAGTCCTGTCCACTACCATCAATAAATACATTTACATCACAGTCAATAAATTAAGTCTGATTTCCGCTCATAAATATAAAGTCACCTATTCCCGGCTGGAGCAATGTCAGCAACTTGATGAAATTATTCACCCTTCCGTGAGAGAATGTCTGCGATATGTTGATATTGAAGAAGGGATTGAGATACATACGATCAGTGATCTGCCCGCCCAAACCGGCCTTGGTTCCTCTTCTTCTTTTACTGTTGGACTTTTAAATGCACTTCATTCGTACCAGGGAAAGGTGGTACGTCCTATTGATCTGGCGAATGAGGCTATTTATGTTGAGCAAAAATTGATCGGAGAAAAAGTCGGTGTACAGGATCAATGTGCTGCTGCAGTGGGAGGACTCAACTATTTTGAATTCACAGCCGGCGGCAGGATTAGTTACAAACCGGTGATCATGTCTGCTGCAAGAGAAAATGAATTCAAGAGTAATCTGATGCTTTTCTTCACCGGCGTCCAAAGATTTGCCGACCAGGTGCTAGTCGAACAAATAGAGAAAACAAAAAAAGGGACAGTTACCGAGAATCTGAATTCCATCAAAGACATGGTTGACATGGGTTTTGAAATATTAACTTCCGATGTCGATTTGTCAGAGTTTGGAAAACTGTTACATAATGCCTGGGTATCCAAAAAGAAACTTTCCACTGCGATATCCAATCCCCTCCTTGATGAAATGTATGATAAAGCAATGGACGCAGGAGCCACAGGTGGAAAGTTACTTGGAGCCGGCGGAGGCGGTTTCTTTCTGTTTTTTGCTAAAAAGGAAAAACAGCAGTCCATTCGCCACGCCCTAAAAGATTACCGGGAAATTTTATTTGATCTGGATAAAGATGGGTCAAAAACAATTTTTCAATATGACAATTAATTTAGTTCACAAGGGAATGAAGTCAACTACAAGGAAACTGATAAAAACAATAGTATGAATGACAAATCTTTTCTGGTAAGAATTTCATTTTTAATCCTGACGCTGCTGGAAAAGCTCTGTATACTATTTGGTTTTGTACTTGTTAGAAATACCCCTTTTTTACCTCGAAAGCGATTGATGAACATGTCATATAGAGCATGGGATTTCAACAGATACTCTTCCCTGGAACTGGTCGCACACGAGATTATCAGTAATAATATTCCCGGGAATGTAGCAGAACTGGGAGTTTATCAAGGCGTCTTTGCATCTAAAATAAATGAAATGTTTGCCGACCGGAAATTGTATCTCTTTGATACATTCGAAGGTTTTTCTGAAAAGGACAAGGCCTGGGAAAAAAATTTAAATACTTCAAAAAATATTGATCAGGATTTCAGCGACACATCTGTTGAATATGTCCTAAAAAACATGAAATACAGGAAGAACTGCATCATCAAGGCCGGCTACTTTCCTGAATCGGCAAATGATGTAGAAGACACATTTTGTTTTGTCAGTATTGATACAGATTTATATCAGCCGATATATGAAGGACTCAATTTTTTCTTCCCAAGACTCCATCAGGGTGGATGCATTTTCATCCATGATTTCAATAATGTTACATTTCCGGGTGCCAGACAGGCAGTCATGAAATTCTGTAATGAAAATCAAGTGGGCTATTTTCCATTATCTGATGTAGGAGGAACTGTGGTGATATCCAAATAAATATTTCATTCAGCTTTCATAAAAATCGATTGCTGAATGATACTAATTGAGAAACTGAATGGATGGATTGTTAACAAATAAAAAAATTGATGTCGTTGATTTTGATGGCCTGAAATTGTTTATGTTAAAAGATGACAATCTGTACGATCACTTTATCGCAAATGATCGTAAAAATCAGGATCTGGATGCATATTATAAAGAAATAAAAGAAAGAAAAGGATATCCCATTCCCGGGATAACTTTTGAAAATTGTGAATCTTCAGATGATCCCCGAAACGGATTATTTATATACTTCAAACATTTACTGGATCAACATATTGCATTTACCGTATTTGATATTGGGAGTCATATTGGCGATTTTGCCATTAAATGCGGACATTTTTTTAGAAATGCAGACAGAAAAATTGGCGTTGTCTCATTCGATCCATCGCCTGCAGGTATGCTGGTACAATATAATATTGATATTAACGGTTTGACGAAGTATAATAAGCATGAGGCATTGGCCGTAACTGAGCATGATGGATATTACATCTTTCATTTCCGTGAAGGATATTCGGATAGCGCTAAATTGTCCTTTTCAAAAGAAGGTTCATTTCTCGAAAAACTGCGATTTTATGCCGGCTCTACCCTGGCCTTTAAATTTACAATTCTCAAAAAATTGATTTCCCAGGCGATTCGGAAAACGCCAAAGTCCTTCGATCTGATTGTAAAAGGTATTAAAGTCGAAAACTATTTAAAAACACAAAGTATTGATACCCACCTTTTCGTAAAAATTGATGTTGAAGGGTATGATGAGGTACTGGTGCGAGAATTCATACGACTGAAAAAAAATAAACTCATCTCCATCATTTCAGAATTACATGTAGATGCAGGATCAATTCACTTTTTACAGGAAATCAGCGAACATTTTTATGTCTTTGATTTATTTTATTGTCCGAATCCGACACGATTCAAATTAATCTCGCCGGAACAATTTGAAGATTTCATACACCGTGATCTGAAAAACAGGGAGTATGGTTACACCGATTTATTTTTGCTGGACAAACAAACACCGGATGTGAATACACTCGTATCTAAATTAATTAAGCTCAGACAAAAAAAAGATGAGCTTATCCTCTGATATTTTAACTCAAATCACTTTTATACATGGAAATTGAAGAATCAAAAATAATAGCAGGCCTCAGAATTATTAAACCTGTGTCTTTTTATGATTTTCGGGGTGAATATCTTGAAACCTTTAGTGCCCGTAAATATCAATTTCAGGACCTCAGTGGGGAGGATATTGTATTTGTGGAAGACGACATTTCTGTCTCGAAACAAAATGTCCTGAGAGGACTTCATGGTGACAGTGCAACATGGAAATTGATCCAATGCCTTCATGGAGAAATATTGGTAGCAGTCGTCGATATGCGCAAGGAATCCCCCGGATATCTGCAACGGGAAACCTATTCCGTATCAGAAAAAAATCGCTTTCAGATCCTTGTTCCCTCAGGATGTGCAAATGGGCATCTATGTATTTCTGAAAAATGCATTTTCTCTTATAAGCAATCGCAATATTATTCCGGCGCTGGTAATCAGTTTACTGTGCGATGGGACGATCCAAAATTAAATATACCCTGGCCTGTCCGGAATCCTTTGCTATCGGAGCGGGATAGTAATGCAATATTTATTGAATAATTCATTCAACATTTCCCAATGAAAATATTGATCACAGGTGCTTCCGGTTTTATGGGCAAGTCTTTACAAAAAAGATTGAGTGCTCCAGAAACGCAATTCATAGCCCTAGACTCAAAATCCGCAGATCTGACGAAACAGGATTCCTTGTTGAAATACAATGACCTGCAATACGATCTCATATTTCATCTGGCAGCATGGACGCAGGCAGGGGACTTTTGCCTATATCATCAGGGCGAACAATGGATCATCAATCAACAAATTAATACCAATACCCTTGCTTGGTGGCAGGAGTATCAGCCACAAGCGAAGATGATTGCTTTTGGTACAAGTGTTTCTTATGCTTCTGAGGATAAACTCTCGGAAAAGGAATACATGTCTGGCCTCCCGAATGATAAATTTTATGCCTATGCCATGTCAAAAAGGATGATGTATGCGGGCCTGATCTCTTTACAAAGACAATTCGGTATGCGGTATCTGTATCTCGTGCCTTCTACATTGTTCGGACCTCAATACCATGTAGATGGCCGACAAATGCATTTTATTTTCGACCTGATACGGAAGATCATTCGTGGCAAGGAATATGGAGAATCCGTTGCGCTCTGGGGAGATGGTTATCAACGGAGAGAATTAGTTTTCATGGATGATTTCATCCGGATACTTCTAGAACTCACTTCCACCGTTGAAAATAATATCATCAATATCGGCGCCGGAGAAGATTATACCATCCGTGAATTCGCACAAAAAATTTGTGCTATCGTAGGTTTTGATTTTAACACCATCACATTTGATACATCAAAATATGTAGGTGCAAAATCAAAATGTCTTGACGTAAAAAAATTGAAGGAACTAATTCCCAATCCCGAACTTTCCTCTTTAGACACCGGTCTGAAAGCCACCATTGAATGGTTTTACAAAGACAAGGTCTATGATCTGGCTTAGATCAAACTTCAAATAAATTTTTAGCCCCCTTCTTTCCGTTT
>JBDUAU010000134.1:0-14257 GCA_040004485.1 Saprospiraceae bacterium | reverse complement strand
TGCTGCTGACTCGTAGGCTTATACGTCAGGACTTCATCATTCCATTTATAGATAGTCTTTTCATTGAAAATATCAACGACACCTGTCAATTGATAGTTAATGCCGGAATAACTATTGAACCATGTGAAAATGGTGTCAGGAGCCCCTTCCTTTCCAAGCCATGAAGCGGAGATCAGGCAATACACAATAAACTCAGGCTTACTTTTCTCTATTTCAGCGATCATCTCCTCCTGCATCTGTTGATTAAACGGCTGGATTTCAACTAAAGGGTATGTATAAATATATCCGGAAGCAGAAAGCCTGTCTGCATAAAAAGCAATCTGAGGTTCGGAGCCTAAGACGGCGATCTTTGCTGTATCAGCAGAATTTTTCCGGATATACTCTGCGATCTGAAGTGATTCATTGAATGGATTATTTCCATATTGTTGTTTTGCAATCTGTGCCGGAGTGAAATTGAAATAATAATCCTTATTGCCGGATACAGCGGCGATACCTGCGATACAAAAAATAAGAAATGGCAGAATAGCGATATACCTGCTTTTTGAATTACGGCTCAAAAGAGTGGTGAGAAAATATAGGGCAACACCACCCAACAAACCGATCGCAGGTAAAAAAACAATAAAGTAGTGACGACGGAAATAAAACCCCGGGACTACTGTAAGAAAAGCAAATAAACTAAACAGCACTATAAAAAGCTTTTGCTTTAATGTGAATTTGGCAAAAAATGTAAGGACAATTCCTGCAAAAAATAAGATCCAGAAAAGTGTAAATTCTTTCAGCATGGGTGCAAACCTTGCCACAAATTCTTTAGCCCCCTCAGCAAGTGAAAGACCGCCGGCATATTTACCTGCATATGTGATCGTCCAAAACCAGAATTTGTCAAAGGCACCCGTACTTTTTAAAAAAATAACGGTGACCACATAGGGCAGCACAGCGGCAATACTGTAGATGAGCGTTTGAAAAATGACAGGTTTGAATTTGATTGGCTTTTCAAAAACACCGCCAAGAATAATGGCAATGCCTCCAAATACAATAAAGAAAACCGCCTGTTGCTTCATCATAAAGGCCAGGCCAAACATCAATCCGATTAAAAAAGCACGTGAGAACGTTTGTCGCTCATAGAATCGTGAAAGAAAAAAGAGAGCGACGGCAACGAAGAAAATAATAAAGTGTGTGGCATGCGCTGCAAAGCCCAAAACAGTAGGACTTACAGACATGATCGCAAATACACTGGTTGCAAAAAGTGCCACTGTCGAATTAAATAATTTCCGAAATGCCAGAAATAAAAAGATAATCGTGGCTATACCAATGACAAGTAATCCTGCGTGAATGCCTTTATTCGTATCACCAAATATGGTCATCAGGATGGCATACATAGCCGATGTGCCCGGTAATTTCATGGTATACGCTTCTGTAAAAGGCGCGAAACCTCTTTGCATTAACCTGGCGATATAGGCATACTCGCCTTCATCCCTTTCTAAAGGAATGTTGAGCAAGTGTAGTCGAATAAGTGATGTGCAAATAATCACGACACCAAGCGCTACCCAATAATAATCTATAGATGATGATTTGCTTTGAGGAGCTGCCCGAACTGGCCGTTCAGAAGGTTTCTGTGCTTTAGGTAAAGGCTTCTTACTTTTTTTACTCATCTAGTCTTGCTAATGATTATGGGCAAAAATAGATTAAAATGGCGGACTGTTATTAAGAAGCTTTCCGAGGCAGAATAAACGCAGGAGAATATTTTATTTATATCATTTGTATCATTTCACAACGACAAATTTTCCGGAATAAAATTGACCGCCAACATCCATAATAATAAAATAAACGCCCCCGTCTAAAAATTCTGTTGACCAATGAAAATGATTCTCGCCATGCAATGAATATCCATGGCGAACTGACAGCATTTCCTGCCCCATGACATTGATAATTTTTGACGCACAGTACACAGATGATGATGTGAAAATATTCATCCCTATTTCACCCGGAGAATTTAACCACTCAACTTCAGACGGAGAAGATGTGACGGAGTAGATCCCGGTAGATGTACTAAAATATACAGTCATCTGAATGTGATCCACATCTGCTTTTTCATTTTCTGAGTTCCTGTTCACAATTTTCAAAGCAACCCCCATGGTCGTATCGTTCAGATCTGATGGAAGCCATGTGGCTCCCCAAAGCGGATCATTGTGACCATACCTTTCATAGTCCAGGGATGCAGGCCAATAACCGGTTGAACTCAAATTATGACCAACCATCAGACCCTTGATGTCTAATTGTAGTATTGAATCTCTGATCGCATTTTCCTTGTATGCAGCTCTTCTTATGTCAACAAGAATAGTATCTATGGTTGCATCAGCAGGAATAGAAAAATTGAAATGGTGCGCGTACAGATAACGAGAAGATGAACAAAAGCTCATAAAGCAATTTCCTGCCGGGCTTAGCACTGTACTAGCCACAGAATCATCTTCGGTCGTTATATTCATTTCATGGTTCCATTCACTACCAGGACAGGCCAAGCAGGCAAGGCTGGGCACATTCTCTCCCAAGCCTGCTGAATGTGTTACAGGAGTTTGCGCATGCGTAAATATTGGAAGGAGCAAGATGAGGTGTATAATTTTTTTCATGATTACATTTTAATTCCTAATTATAAACATATTGATCCATCAATCAGTTTACGGTGTCCTCATGAATTTGTCTATTTTTTCCTATTGATCTGTATCATCCTTGTATACAGGCAAATCATAATGACAGGAACAAATCACTTAATAAAAGGAATCCGGATATGGAACTGGAGGAAAATGACTATTCAAAATTATCTCACCAGAGTCACGTCCCCTGTAAAAACTTCTGCATGGCCATCAAGGAATTTGACGTCTGCAAGCCAGACATATACACCCGGATTAAGCATATGATCTTTGAATGTACCATTCCAGCCTAAAGAAAGATCATTGGGCAGAAAATTGTTAAGATTGTATATCAATGAACCCCACCGGTCATAGATCCGGAATGAATTGACCTGGTCTACTTGCGGTCCTCCAAATACACCAACTATATCATTGATGCCATCAGCATTAGGGCTGAAAACACTTGGCACATATATCTCATTGATAATAGTGATAACCTGCTCAAAGGTCAGATTGATCATGATCGTAGAATCACAACCGAATACACTGCCACCACTGATGATCTCAATGCCTGTTGGATTAAGCTCATCATAGACTGCTCCGTTGACAGTGACGGATTGTCCTTCCTGCAGAAGAGAGTCGATGACAAAAACATCAGGTGCAAAAAATGAAAGATTGATATTGACAAGAGAATCACATCCCAGGTAACTGCCCCCGATAAACGCTTCTGTACCGGTTGGATGTGTTGCATTGTAGGTAGTTCCATTGTTGACAATACTATCACCGGGACAAAGTGTTTCATCAAGATTATAGGTAACGACATTGCTGAAACTTAGATTCACATTGACAGTAGAATCACATCCGAATACACTTGAATTTTGTAACAATTCCGAACCTGTTGGATTCAGTTCATTATAAACCGTACCATTGACTGTAAGAGATCCACCGGTGCAAAGTGTTTGAACAAGATTAAAAACAGATACAGGATGAAATGATAAATTCACATTGACCACCGAATCACAACCGAGGTAGCTTCCACCAATAAAAGTCTCTGTGCCTGTCGGATGTAAAGCATCGTAAAGAACTCCATTCACAACAATACTTCCACCTGGACATAAACTCTGTGTTATATTATTGATCACCACACTGTTAAAACTGAGATTAATATTGACAGTAGAATCACACCCATGAACATTTGCATTTTGCAATACCTCTGTACCTGATGGATGTGCGGCATCATATACTGTACCATTGACGGTCAGGCTACCACCGGTACAAAGTGTCTGTGTCAGATTAAATACAGAAGGTCCATAAAAGGTGACGAGAATATTTATCATTGAATCACAGCCAAGTGAACTTGCACCCATAAGTATTTCGGTACCCATCGTATGGGCAGCATTATAAACAGTACCATTCACTGTAATGCTTCCACCCGGACAAAGTGTTTGATTCAGATTGAAATTAGCAACAGCATTGAATGTCAGACTGACATTGACTGTCGAATCGCAACCATTGACGCTCGCATTCGGAAATACTTCTGTTCCTGTCGGATGAGCCTGATCATAAACAGTGCCATTGACGACCAGATTTTTTCCGGCACAAAGGGTTTGATTTAAATTAAAAACCACAGTAGGGTAAAATGACAACATGATATTCACCACGGAATCACACCCGAGATAACTGCCACCGATAAACGTCTCTGAACCGGAAGGGTTTGCTGCATTGTATGTCGTACCATTGACTACAATACTTCCGCCGGGACAAAGTGTATTCGTAAGATCATATGTAACTACACTATTAAAGCTCACATTAACATTGACAATAGAATCGCAGCCATGAATACTAGCGTTAGGTAATACTTCAGTGCCTGTTGTATTAGTCACATCGTAAATATTTCCATTGACAGTTACACTTCCACCTGTACAAAGAGTCGGATTATAGTTGAAAATAGAAGGAGCGTAAAAAGATAAATTGACATTCACTACCGAATCGCAACCAAGATAACTGCCACCTATAAATGTTTGGGAGCCGGTTGGATTAGCTGAATTATAAATAGTGCCATTGACGACAATACTTCCACCGGGGCAGAGAGTTTGATTTAGATCAAAGGTGACAATGCTATTGAAACTGAGATTGACATTGACAGTCGAATCACAACCATGGCTACTTCCATTAAGTATAACTTCTGTTCCGACAGGATGAGGTGCATCGTACACTGTTCCATTGACCGTCAGGCTCCCTCCGGTACAAAGTGTTTGCATCAGATTGAAGATAGCAGTGCTATAAAATCCCAGATCTACATTTACGATCGAATCGCAACCATTACTACCTGCGTTCAGCAACGTTTCTGTTCCCATAGGATGTCCCTGATTGAAGATGGTACCATTGACGACGATTTGTTGTCCGGGGCAAAGATTCATCGCCAGGTTATTGACGTGTATGGGTTGGACGGTTAGTGTTTGGATGACAGGAGCATTAAAATTATAAAAGCAATTCGCATCCGTAAGTGTAACGGGCGTGATTTGAATCTGACCACTACTCACACCATATGTAGATGGGCAGATAGTTATCACAGCGCTCGTCATATTGGTTGTCAGGAATTCATTGGATACATTTCCTCCGGCATTAATCGTGTAATCAAAACTAAACGGAGGGTAGCCGGTGAATTGAATCTGAAAATCGAAGCATCCATCTTCACATATTGATCCACCCCCTGATAAAATAGCAGAAGGCGTATAAAATAGGACAGGTATTCCCTGAGATACAGATAAGCAGGGATCATTGAGATTGACGCCACCTGTTCCATTATTATTTCCGGCTACAGCAGATACATAATAAATCTGCCCGGGAATAATGTTAGCCGGATAACTAAAAGTGGTCGTGCCGCTGATGGCTAAGATGGTTCCCAATGTGGCACCTGCATTCGTGTGTAAAACAAATTCCAGAGCATCATCCACATCAAGCAATTCATTTCCATTGTGCACCACCACAAAACCTGAACTATCACAAAGATGAAGAGGAGTATTGGCGAAATTCATTGTACCTGAAGACGTAGCACAATTACAATCCACTAAACCGCTGATGACTACGGGACCACAGTTGTTTCCATCGTTCAGATTGAATAGATATCCTGTCCCGCTTGCTATAGCTGAAGAAGTAAAGGTGGATCCGCCAACAGGAATTCCATTGACCGTGTAGGTGCCAGGACTACCACCTGTAATCGTAAACGTGATTGTATACGTTTGATTGACGAGATTACAATCTTCTACCAGATTGGTGAAAGAAGGAGGACTCACGACATTGATTGATTTCGTAGCCTGCAAGGCACACTGACCTGCATTGGGTGTAAATGTGAGCGTAATATTTCCACTCAATCCGGATGGATCAAAGGTATTACCTGATACGCCCTGTCCTGACCATGTACCCGTGATTCCGCTCTGAGTTGTTGATAAAGAAATGGGTGCAGCACTCTCACATATTGTGGAAGGCACATTCATGATGACAGGTGCTACCGGAACACTTACAGTGATCGTTGTCGTATTGATATTTGCACATTGACCTGCGGTTGGTGTAAAGGTCAATGTGATATTTCCGCTGAGTCCTGTTGGATTAAAATTATTTCCTGCGACGCCCATGCCTGACCAATTGCCTGTGATGCCACTTTGTGTAGTCGGCAGAGAAATAGCAGCAGCATTCTGACATATGCTCGCAGGGATTCCTGTGATGACTGGTGTGACAGGAATATTGACGGTGATGGTGGTGGTATTGATATTTGCACATTGACCTACAGTAGGTGTGAAGGTCAAAGTGATATTTCCACTCAGTCCTGACGGATTAAAATTATTTCCTGCGACACCCATACCTGACCAGTTTCCGGTGATGCCGCTTAGTGTAGTTGGTAATGCGATAGGTGCGCTGCTTTGACAAAGAGATGCAGGAATACCGGAGATCACCGGTGTGACTGGTATATTAACTGTGATTGATGTAGTATTTGGATTTGCACATTGTCCTGCAATTGGTGTAAATGTCAATGTGATATTTCCGCTTAGTCCTGTCGGATTAAAATTATTTCCTGCGACACCCATGCCAGACCATGTTCCGTTGATACCACTTTGTGGGGTTGGCAATGCAATTGGGGCACTGTTTTGACAAAGAGATGAAGGAATACCAGAAATAGCAGGAGTGACTGCAACAGTTACATTGATGGTTGCTGTATTAGTGTTTGCACATTGTCCTGCATTCGGTGTGAAGGTCAGTGTGATATTTCCACTGAGTCCTGACGGATTAAAATTATTGGCAGTGACACCCATTCCTGACCATGTCCCGGTGATGCCACTTTGTGTTGTAGGTAATACAACCGGATTGTCGAGTTGACACATAGAAGCAGGTAGCCCTGAAATGGCCGGAGTAACAGGAATATTTACATTAATAGTTGTTGTGTTGGGATTTGCACATTGACCTGCAGCTGGTGTAAACGTCAATGTGATCGTTCCGCTTTGACCTGCAGGATTAAAATTATTTCCAAATACACCTAACCCTGACCATGTACCGGTGATCCCACTTTGTGTTGTAGGTAAAGCGATAGGACTATCTGTTTCACAAATTGACGCAGGTATACCGGAAATAGCTGGTGTGACTAGTGTATTGACATTGATCGTTGTTGTATTTGGTAGTGCACATTGTCCTGCTACCGGTGTAAATGTCAATGTGATGGATCCACTCAAACCTGATGGGTTAAAATTATTTCCTGCAACACCCATGCCTGACCATGTACCAGTGACGCCACTTTGTGTTGTAGGTAATGGAATAGCAGCATTGTTTTCACAAAGAGAAGCGGGAATACCTGATATGGCAGGTGTCACTGCAACTGTAACATCAATGGAAGTCGTATTGACATTCGCACATTGTCCTGCTACAGGTGTAAATGTCAATGTGATCATACCACTCAGGCCGGATGGATTGAAATTATTTCCGACAACACCCATGCCTGACCAATTGCCTGTGATACCACTTTGTGTAGTAGGTAATGCGATGGCTGATGCAAGTTCACAAATCGTCGCGGGTATACCGGACAAAGCAGGTGTGACAGGTACATTTACATTAATCGTTGTTGTATTCGGATTCGCACATTGCCCTGCAGTGGGTGTGAAGGTGAGGGTGATATTTCCGCTTAGTCCTGTGGGGTCAAAATTATTTCCTGATACACCTGTACCTGACCATGTTCCCGTGAAACCACTTTGGGTTGTTGATAAAGAAATGGAAGATGCTGATTGGCAAATTGTTGCAGGGATACCAGAGATAGCAGGTGTAGTCGGCACATTTACAGTTATCGTTGTTGTATTTGCATTCGCACATTGTCCTGCTGTGGGTGTGAATGTCAGCGTGATATTTCCACTCAGACCGGATGGATTAAAATTATTTCCTGCGACACCCATGCCTGACCATGTACCTGTGTATCCGCTTTGTGTAGTAGGTAATGAAATGGATGAAGCCAGTTGGCAGATGGAAGCAGGTATTCCGGAAAGGGCGGGAATGGCATGTACAGTTCCATTTACTACTATATCGTCAAAGGTATACGTTTCGGCATTAGCTTTATTAGCTAATGAAATCTTGATTTGTAGTGTTGTTCCGTTTAGTCCTGCAACAGATAAAACGCCGATTCCTATTGATCCACATACATAGGCAAATTGAACAAATGGCGCACCGTCCAGACTATAATAAGCAACAATCTGATCATGACCGTTGTCAATTATAATATTGCCGGTACAACCAAAAAATGGCCCCCCAGCGTTGCATTCCAATACACCTATGAATGCAGTATTTAAGGATATACTGACATTACAATAATTGGAAATATCAATGGATTGTGATAGCCAATAATTATCATTTCCACCTCCTGAAACACAGCAAGGGGCACCTTCAATGTCCATTACAGTAAATTGTCCCGAATAAACTCCCCATTGGCTTTGTCCGGGTAAATTGATATTACCTCCATCATCGCAATCTGTAGCCATTGAGGTCCAGAAAGGGGGCGCATTTGTTGTCCCATCTGGATAGGAATTAAAATTTTCAGACCAGATCTGTGAAAATGACATAGGAACCAGGAAGCAAACCTGCAGATAGAGAAAAAGGATTCCAAATAAAATATTTTTCATAAAGTCGTTATCACCTGAAGATTTCAGGTTTTTGAATTTCCACAATGCAAGCAGGTTGATGATCTTAATGGTCCTCTCTCTATGTTTAAATTGAGTTTCCGCCTAAAGATACAAAGGCGTTTCCCGAGCCAATGGGTTATTAAGGTAAACGTTTAATCAATTCGGAGTTAAATAGAAGGTGTCTTTTGATAAAAGCCTACCTAATTTCCTGATTATTAACACTTAAGCCCATTTTTCAATAGTTTGATTAATCGAGTTTGCTGGACATCGATCGATTTTGTTGGACATTAATCGATTTTGTTGGACATTCGAGCTTGTTGGAAAAAACTCCAACAAAGGCAATCTGGTCTCGCAAACCATATACTTATAGGAAAATGAACGTGGTGGACCTTTATTAACGGTTACCGGCTGATCAACACTTCAGCTATTTTTTCTGATGCCATTCCTGAACCATAAAGTTGAACATTATCCCCCATTACACTTGCCTGGTGATGTATCGCTGACACTATATCAATATCCTTTGAAGGGGGAACTACGATGTTCCATCGGTGCTCAACAAGTTCTACCCACTCCGTTTCTGATCTGAGCGTGACACAGGGTACCCGATGGAAGTAAGCTTCCTTCTGCACACCTCCTGAATCGGTAATGATCAAAGCTGATTGACTTTCCAGTTCGATCATGTCCAGATAACCGACAGGATCAATACAAGTCACATTTTGCAATGAGATATTAAAGTCATGCATCTTCTTCCGCGTACGTGGATGCACAGGTAAAATCACTTTCATCTTTTTTGCAACTTCATCCAGAACATTACAAATCAATGCAAGTGCATCTGGCGTATCTGTATTTTGCGGACGGTGTATTGTCGCCAGGTAGAATCCTTTAGGTTGCAGGTTTAATTTTTGCATCAACACACTTGCAGCATGTGCTTTCTCTGCGTAATATAATGAAGCATCATACATCACATCGCCAACCTGGAAAATTTTGTCAGCGGAAATGCCTTCAGATTTCAGATTTTCATCTGCTGTATCTGTTGGTGTAAAAAGAAATTCTGCAATGTGGTCTGTCATCACCCTGTTGATCTCTTCAGGCATCATCCGGTTGAATGAACGAAGACCGGCTTCAACGTGAGCAACAGGAATGTGCAATTTAGAAGCAGCTAATGCAGCAGCTAAAGTTGAATCTGTATCACCATAAACATTAACGACATCGGGCTTAATTTCCTTTAGCAAAATTTCGATTTGCTCCATCATTCTCCCTGTTAAAGCTCCATGGCTCAAACCATGAATCCCAAGATGATAATCAGGAGTCTTCAGATCCAACTCTGAAAAAAAGATATCCGACATGTTCTGATCGAAATGCTGCCCGGTATGGATGATGATTTCCTCGACGCCATCGTATTTTGACAATGCTCTTGAAACTCCGGAAGCTTTAACAAATTGCGGCCTTGCACCCAATACCGTTACAATCTTCATAGTACTTCTTTTAGTTGTGTTGGAATACCAGGTTAATCTCAATCAATGTTTTCCTGAAAATGGATGTGGCGTAGCATGCAGGCTGGTCAACGGATGTTTTTCACCTTCCTGACTAAGTTGCTCATTGTTTCTGATATCATAGACGAGTTGAATTGAAGGCTTTGCATCCTGCATGGTGAAGCCTTTACCGGATAGAATATCCTGATAACTCATCGTGTGAAGATCAGCGAATCCCTCACTGAATTCAAATTCTTCCTGCTGGATCGTAAGTGATCTGTATGTGCGGCCACCTTTCTTTCTGATTTCTTCCGGAATTGTCTCCGCGTTAATACTCAGGAACCATCTTACTCTTGCTTTTTCAAATTCCAGATATCCTGCTGCACGATCATGACTATGCAGGTGCACATGATTGACTTTGACATCCCCAAATATCCACAACAACATATCGAAAAAATGAACACCGATATTCGTCGCGATGCCACCGGATTTACGTTCATCGCCTTTCCAACTTGTATAATACCAGTTTCCACGGGAAGTGATGTACGTGAGGTCCACATCATAAATTTTATCCGGTGGTCCGTTTCGGACTTTTTCTCTCAAGGCTATCACATTAGGATGAAGTCGTAGTTGAAGGATGGTATAGACATGGTGATTTGAATCATGTTCGATCTCCAGCAGTGCCTCCACATTCCATGGATTGAGTACAATGGGCTTTTCGCATATCACATCAGATCCATATCGCAACGCGAAACGGATATGGGCATCGTGGAGATAATTGGGCGAGCAGATACTGATAAAATCAACCCTATCACCTTTACGCTTGAGCTTTTCTAAATGCCGGTCAAAACGTTCGAACTCAACAAAAAATGCAGCCTGCGGAAAATAACTATCAATAATACCAACCGAATCAAACGGGTCATAAGCTGCCACAAGGTCATGGCCGGTATCTTTGATAGCCTTCATATGTCTTGGAGCTACAAAGCCTGCTGCCCCGATGAGGGCAAAATGCTTCATCATATCAATCTTATTTGCGGCAAATCTACACACTTCAACACGTTTTCTTCCAGGCTTACGATCGTCTGGTGGACGAACAGACATAATGACAATAAAAAAGGTATGCAGGATTGACCGGCATACCTTTTATTCGGGCGCTATACCCATAAATCAATAGTTCGCTTAGTTAGTGACTAACTCACCCTTCTTTGCAGCTCTTTGTAGTTTTTTGTTGGCGACGATGACGACTTCAACACGTCTGTTCAATGTTCTTCCATCTTCAGTATCGTTTGTGGCTATAGGATCTGATTCACCATATCCGGTTGTTGTCATTCGTGAACCTTCCACACCCTGGACAACTAAAAAATTGTCCACAGCGTCAGCTCTGTGATCTGATAATGTTTTATTGTATGCATCTGTTCCGGTGTTATCCGTATGACCCAGAATTTTCAGATTCGTATCATCGTATTTTAAAAGTATTGGTGCAAGTTGCTTAAGATTTTCCTGAGTTGAAGATTTAAGCGAATACTTATCCGTATCAAACAGGATACCTGAATCAAATGTGATCAGGATACCTTCTCCTACTCTCTCAACTTTCGCTCCTTTGAGATCTTCCTGGATTTTAGCAGCCTGCTTGTCCATATAACTGCCTATCAGGCCTCCAGCAACTCCACCAACGGCTGCACCGATAATAATGGCTACCGCTTTATTCTTTTTTCCAAGGATCGCTCCTGTAGCAGCCCCTGCTGTAGCACCGATGACTGCGCCTTTTGTCTTGTTACTTGTATTGCATCCCGGGTTCACCATCATTGATCCAAGAATGAGCAATACCATAAAATAAGCCTTTTTCATATTTCACTTTTTTTGATTAAGAAAAACTAATACAGGAAAATAAATTTGCTTTAACCAATCAGGTTAGCTCATCTCACCTCCTGTGTGTGGATTGAAACAGGTTGAATGCGATAAGGTTTACACCAGATCTGAATTGAATTCATCCCCTTCCATACTTTTCAACTGAATGTGTCAATGAATATAAAAAAAGAGTGAATTATGAAACATTTTATAAAAATTATGTAACACTGACCGGATGTGTGGCCTGTACATTTGTATTGTTGCGGACGAAAAGTGAGTTCACAAATAAAGACCCTGATTTTAAAAGAAATTTCATAAATATATTCGCATGCTGAGGGAACATGCGTATTTGTGAAGAGTGATCTAAAATGATCACTCCAACATAAAAAAGACTGAAAATTCAGTCTGAAGAAATTGGGTATCTTGAGGGAGCATACGCAATAGAGAGTGATCTTAAATGATCGCTCTCTTCTTTTTTTATCCCTTCCCTTCCAAACTTTTTGATTCTCTTCCCTTTCACAAGAAATAAGGGGCCAGTCCCCTGAACTAATGGTGATTGATATTTCGTTATATTGCGCATCAATAGCTCCCCTCTTGACAATGTTTTAATCGAAGGAATCAAGGTCACAAAAAGCTGAATCTCTGTTTATTACATTCCCATTTTAATAAAACTTTCAGGCTGCCTGATTACTTTATCCGGGTTTAATTTTATATATCCGGATGTGCTTTTCAAGCAGGAAGCTATTGTTTGAATTCATTTTATCACAGATAATTTTTAGTATGAAGCTCCTTACTGCCATTACAGATCCTCAATATGTTCCCAGAGAAAATTATACGGCTTATGAGACATTCTGGTTGAAATATATGAATGATCCCAGGGATCTTCCTTTCATACATTTGTTGACCAGGATACATCTGATTGTGATTCCATGGGCTGTACTGTTATTTACACCATTGTTGCAGGGTATATATTGGTGGCTGGCCTTTATTCCATATGCCTATTTTTCTCAATCGTATTTCAAAGGAAGATTTGGCCTGATGTTTCATTGCATGTGTCATCGACCGACCTTCAAAAAAGGATACACGTGGATGCATACTTACGTCACCTGGTTTGTGGCACCTTTTTTTGGGGGCACGCCGGAGACTTATTTTGCTCATCACATCATCATGCATCACGTGGAAAATAACATGGAAGATGATGCAAGCAGCACACTGAAATATCGCCGTGACAATCCCATTGATTTCCTCAGGTACTTTTTCCGCTTTTTACTTCTTGGGATCGTCGACACCTTTATGTATCTCTTTCGAAAGAAACGGAAAAAAGTGTATACACGCTTTACGATCGGCGAGCTATCTTTTTACGCATTTTGTGTAGCCATGAGTTTCGTCAGTTTTAAGGCCACACTGATGGTCTTTATCATTCCAGTGATCTATTCCCGTCTGATCAGCATGATGGGCAACTGGACGCAACATTCATTCATTGACAAAAGTGATCCGGATGGACATTTCACAAGTGTGTATAACTGCATCAACAATGTATACAATCAAAACTGCTGGAATGACGGGTATCACTCCATTCATCATCTCAATCCTGCATTACATTATACAGATATACCGAGCACCTTTTTAAAAAACAAAGAACAGTTTAAGAAAAACAAGACCTTCATCTTTGATGGAATACATTACCTGCATATATTCTTTTGGCTGATGAACAAACGCTATGATAAACTGGCGGACAATGTAGTCAACATCGACAATACATTTACGAGTAATCAGGAGGTTATAGACTTGATGAAGGAGCGAGTGATGAAGATTGCGTGATCAGTGGCAGTGGCAGTGGCAGTTGAAGTGGCAGTTTGTAATAGCCTGTATTTGATATTACAATCTTAACATTCGGAACTTCAACCCATCTTACAATAGCAATATTTCTTCCCAAACCCTCTCTGGCTGCATATGAGGGTATTGTGAAGAAATCTTGCTTTTACATTGTGTAAGGTTTTATTGAATGTTATAGAATGTGTCTGAGAGATCAAATCGTTGCTATCTCACTTAATCTGCTCATTGTTTTTTGCTCTTTACTCTTTGCTCTTCGCACCCTGCTCTCTGCTCTCTGCTCTCTGCTCTCTGCTCTCTGCTCTCTGCTCTCTGCTCTCTGCTC
>JBDUAU010000484.1:0-4214 GCA_040004485.1 Saprospiraceae bacterium | reverse complement strand
TCAATGGCGGCGCTATTGCTCTTGGCCATCCCCTGGGTTGTACAGGTGCAAAACTTTCAACTCAGATTTTTAATGAACTGAGAAGGAGAAATCAGAAATACGGAATGGTCACAGCATGCGTTGGTGGTGGACAGGGTATTGCCGGGATTTACGAAATGATGCTTTAGTGAATAGTGAATAGTGAATAGTGAATAGTGAATAATCCTGCAAAAATTTGTAATGTAATCTACCAAAATCGTTATTCGTTATTTTTTAAGATGCTTACGAGATCAGCAGGTGAATACTTCACAGATTTAAGAACTTTATGATCAGCATCTCTGTAAACTAAAAATCCGGCTTCACTTTCTTTGATGTATCCTTTCGTGCCATCTTTTGCATCATAATGAGCCAATGTGTCCTGAGCTGTTTCATAGTCAGGACAAACTTTACTCATATTCGATCGTTGAACTTCTTCAAATAAAGATTTAAATTTCGATGCAAGTCCGAATTCAAGTATTGCACCTGAAAGGACGTACTGAATATCACTGAATGCATCAGCTACCGCAGTAAGATCGTTTTCTTCAATGGCCTCTTTCAATTCATCCAGTTCTTCCTGGAGTAAATTTATCCTTAATGCGCATCTATCCTTTCCCGGAATAGCGGGTGAATCAAGTATAGGCATATTAAAAGTGCTGTGAAATTCTGCTACATCATTGAGAGGCGAAGGTTCTGCAAATCTGTTTTTGGACATTTCTTCAATTTTAGAAGTGTAAATATAAATCAAGAGAATAGCATAAAAAAAAAGCCCCTGGTCTTTTAACCAGGGGCAAATCTTATTAATAAACCAGATTACTGCTTATTGATATTTTCAAGTTTTTGCTTGTATTCCTCTACAAGATCTAATTTATCCTGTCGTGCATAAATTTCCTTCAAGGCGATGAGCGTATTTGCATCCTTTGCATTAAGCTGTTCAGCCTGGAGAAAGAATGGAAGTGCTTTGACGAATGTTTCATCCATCTGGGCTTTAATAGCTTCATATTTTTTTGTCCCGGCGGCTGAATAATCGGTAGAAACACTATTCAGATCAATGGAATATGCAGCTGCTTTATTGTACCATAATGCACCGATACTGTAGACAGCATCAAAGCTCTTCGCATCTTTTGCAAGAGCCTGCTGATAGTAAGACATGGCCTTATCGAAATTTTCTGCTGCTCCTGTAGGGTCAGTTGCAGATTGATCCTGATAAAGCTTATCATAGATCTGCCCGAGTGTAACATATATGGACACATTCTCAGGCTCCATTTGAATGGCCTTTTCAAGTTTTGAGATGAGACCTTTCAATTCTCCTTTAGCAAGTAAATAATTAATTTCTGCATATAGTAATCCTGTATCGTCCGGATATTTCTCACGTCCCATGGCCAGAATTTTTTCAGCTTCGGCCTGTTTATCTGTCTTATACATATTGAAAAGCTCTTCATAAACACCGGCATCTGCCATTCCCTGATCAACTAACTGTTGAAATACAACAACAGCTTTATCATTCATTCCCGCCTGCTTGGCACAAAGCCCACTATAATAGAGTGCCTTTGGTGCTTCATCAACAGAAAATGTTGTTACTTCTTTATTTTTCACCAGTAGCTGGTATCCATCATAGGTAGCTTTGAAAGCTTCATATGAGGAGGCAAAATCACTTGCCTGATATAATGCTGATCCCATATAATAGATATTTTGAAGGCCGGCAGCAAGGGCTTTCATCGCATCTTTTAACTGGTAACTTTTCTGTGAAAGCTCTGATGCCATTTTGAAACCCTCATATGCTTTTGCAGGCGCGGAAGGCTCTGTGATTACGGCTTTGTTGTCAAGGACGTTTAATTTAACGTCATTGTCGACGGCAGCCATAAAAACTTCCCCATAAGTTTGCCATGCAGTCGGATCAGCTTTCACAGTGGGATCACTGATCGAAGAATTGGCAAGCGAAATAGCTTCCTTGAGTTTGTCAAGCGATGCAGTCTGATCAAGATTATAGGTTCCAAGCAGACGAGCTGCCTTCTTGATATCCTTCGCCGGGTCCTGCGCAGCTACTATAGTGGCTAACCCTAATGCCATAGAGAGAACAAAGAATTTTTTCATTTACGATCTGATTTATTCAAGTGAATCAATTTCAAGTTAAATAACTAAGCTAACGACGAAATAAATCGGCAGAATACGTTTTCCTTTTGTTAAGATCTACTTAATAAAGTTCTAAAAAATCCTCATTTCAACATGGGGATCTTTAAAAGTGAAAATTATCTCTACTTTAATTGCCAGGTCTATTCTTCTTCACTTTTGGCTGCATCTGTACTTTGACCATTCTCCTCATTCTTAATAATACCGACATCCGCTATAGCGTCATCCACAAGATTGATCAATCTCACACCCTGTGTTTTCCGACCCATGACCCGGATATCCGATACGGGGGTCCGGATGGTCACTCCGGATTGATTGATGATCATCAGATCATCAGATTCAGTTACGGCTTTGATAGCTATCAACTGTCCGGTCTTGTCAGTTACTTTCAATGTCCCTACCCCTTTGCCGCCTCTCTTTGTCTTTCGGTATTCTTCCAGTTCAGAACGTTTGCCGTAACCATTTTCTGAAATGACAAGGATGGTCGAAACTTTATCGTTTTCGCTGATGGTCAGCATACCTACCATCTCGTCATGGTCATCATGCAATTTCATACCCCGTACACCTGTAGCTGTTCTACCCATCTCACGTACATCTTTTTCATTAAATCTGACTGCATATCCCCGCTTATTGGCAATGACAATTTCGCTGTTACCATCTGTCAGCCTGGCATCTATGAGTGTATCTCCATCATTGATATTGATAGCACGTATTTTACTGATACGGGACTTCGCATATTCATCTACAAGAGTCTTCTTTACAGTGCCTTTCTTGGTGCAGAACAGAATGTAATGGCTAGTATTGAATTCCTTGTCTTCTATATCCTTGATGATAATAAAAGCTTTGATCTTATCTTCCTTTGGCAATTCAATCAGATTATGAATCACTCTTCCCTGAGAAGTTTTAGATGCTTCAGGAATTTCATAAACTCTGATCTTGTAAAAAATACCTTGTTCGCTTAACAGGAAAAGATGATTGTGCGCGCTTGCAATAAACATGTGTTCAATGAAATCCTCATCACGTGTTTTACTGCCCTGAGATCCTCTGCCTCCTCTGCCCTGAATACGATACTCAGAAATATTTGTTCTTTTCACATAGCCTAGATGAGAGATCGTGACGACCATATCTTCATCAGGGATCATGTCTTCAATACTGATCTCTCCGTCAGCAAATGTTATTTCAGTTCTTCGGGCATCACCATATCTCTCTTTGATGTCTGTAAGCTCGACTTTAATGATTTCTTTTCGTCGTTCTTCTTTTGCCAGAATATCCTTAAGGTCTTCAATGATCACCAACAATCCATCATATTCATCCTGGATTTTCTGACGCTCTAATCCAACAAGACGTTGCAGACGCATTTCAAGTATCGCCTTGGCCTGAACATCTGATAATCCAAATCGGGCAACCAATCCTGCGTGGGCTTCGTCGACATCCTGGGACTCGCGTATCAATTTAATGACCTCATCAAGATTGTCTAAAGCAATCAATAACCCGAGAAGGATATGCGCCCTGTCTTCAGCTTTCTTTAATTCGAACTTTGTACGCCTGACGATAACATCAAGCCTGAATGTGACAAATTCATCAATAAGCTGACGTAAGCTCAAAGTCCTTGGACGCCCATTGACAAGAGCTATATTATTGATACCGTATGACGTCTGTAAGGGAGTGAATTTGTACAACTGACTCAATACCACATTTGAAATCGCATCACGTTTCAATTCAATCACGATACGAATACCTTCCCTGCTCGATTCATCCTGAACGTGTGAAATTCCTTTTACCTTTTCCTCATTCCGAAGTTCATCAATGGCTTTGACCAGATTTGCTTTATTGACCTGGTATGGAATTTCTTTGATGATGATGACATCATTGCCATGCTGTCCTTCCTGAATTTCTGCTACGCCCCGAAGGATTACTTTTCCACGACCGGTTTCATAGGCTTCCCTGATTCCGTCAACACCATAGATAATTCCACCTGTTGGAAAATCAGGCGCTTTTATATGTTTGATCAGCTCATCAAGTGTAATTTCAGGATTTTCAATCGTTGCGATAATTCCATCTACAACCTC
>JBDUAU010000133.1:0-14334 GCA_040004485.1 Saprospiraceae bacterium | reverse complement strand
TTGAGAACACTGTGAAGCTGGCTAACCGAAAACCAAAGAATACGGCAAGGAGAATTCAACTGGCGCTTCAGTATTCAAAAGTGATTAAGTATACAGACAAGAATTATAAAGTCCTTTATCAATTCGGAACCGCTGTCCTGAGGTATGGCATCAGTTCTGAGTTTGCATTTGAAGCTGATACAAATAAAATCATTGAGGTGTTTGAAAAAATATTTGCCAATACATTACATAATGCGACGTATGCAGAGGTATATCAGCCTTCACATATTTCTCTTCGTTTTGTCATGCCTTCGAAAGCGTTATTGTCTTCTGCCTATGGAAGGCCGACGATGTATATCGATGTTCCGACATTGAATACGACAATTGGTGATTTTGAATTATTGGACAGTTATCAGACGATCATGATGAATATGGGAGGTATTCCACACTGGGGTAAAGTGAATAGTAAATTATATCTCAACACTCAGTTTATTAAAGATCATTATCCGAAATGGCAGACATGGGTAAATGTGCGCAATCAGCTTGATCCGAAGCGGACGTTTATGAGTGATTTTATAATGAAGATGGGACTTGGTTGAGGTGATCAGTGATCGAGTGATCAGTGATCTAAAGATCAATCAATCTCCATGTTCTCCGTGAACTCCGTGCGAATTTAACATAGAGTAGTGCAAAACAGTACTATTTTGGGTTATAATCGCTAAAAGTTATAACTATTTCCGATTATATCCTGAAAAAGTCATATTTCTGGCGCACGAAACAACAACAGGAAATTGATTACGTAGAGGAAATAAATGGAGAGCTTATTGCTTTTGAATGTAAATGGAATGCTAAGGGAAAGGTTTCATTTTCATCAACGTTCACAAAAGAGTATGCTCCTAAAGCTATGCATGTGATGAATAGAAATAATTATTTTGATTTTTTGGTTTCATAGGTGAGTTAAATCCAGGATCTTGCCATCCCAAAGAATAGCTCAGTTATAACCACCTTCTCACCAATCTTCTATAGGTATCATATTCTTGCCCGAATTCAAGCTCTAAATATTTTTCTTCGTGTTTTATAATGTATTCCTGAACAATAAGGAAAAGTATGGGGAATAAAATAATATTCCACCAATTACCGATGAAGCATGTAATTCCTAAATAAATAATGGCCAATCCAACATACATGGGATTTCTCGTCACAGAATAAATCCCTGTTGTCTGAAGGGAGGAAGCCGGCTTAATAAGGATTAGAGTATTTTTTGTTAGAAAGAATTGTCTTAAACTTCTCACTAAGAAAAATAGTGCTATGATGAGCAAGATTGCTCCGACGACTTTTACGATCATGAAGTGAAATACTGTGTCAGGAATCGGAATCCTTTTTTGAACAAATACTGAAGCCAAAAAAGTTAAAACATAAAATAATGGTGGTGGAATATAAACTCCCGGACCTTTAGACGTATTGATCTGTGTGCTCATCGTAATTATTATTATATGTCAAAGCTAATTACTTGTGACCCAAAACAAGAACAAATATGACATTATGCATCATCGAAAAAGACTGGTAAAAAATGTCAGTACCACCAAGAACTTACGATCAATCCTTCTCCAGAATATCCTCCGCCGTCTCACTCGGATTCAATGATTCACAATTTCCTTCAATCGGAAATACGCTTGCTTTGATATCATCGAAGGCACCAATGACATCGATTAAGTTGTGATAGCCTCTGGATTTTAATATTGATGAAGCGACTGTAGAACGGTAACCGCTACGGCAATGCACATAATAGGTATTGCCTGGTAAGATTTCAGACATATGCTCATTGATAAAATCAAGCGGAAAATGCTGTGCAGTAGAGATATGTGATTTCTCCCATTCGTCAGGTTTGCGTATATCAAGGATGGAGATGTCCGGATCGTGTTCATATTGATTTTTAAATTCACCGACATCGATTGACTTTATCTCTGCTACAGGTTTGCCGGCATCATGCCATGATTTGATTCCACCTTTCAGATAGCCAAGAGCGTGATCATATCCAACACGTGCCAGACGCATCACTGTTTCTTCTTCGAGTCCGTCGGGTGTGATCAGAATTATTTTTTGATTGATATCAGGAATCATCGCACCGACCCATGGTGCAAACGAACCATTCAATCCGATGAATATTGAACCCGGGATATGACCTTTGACAAAGTCTTTTTGATGACGCACATCAAGGATCAATATGTCATCTTCTTCTCCGAGCACTTCAAATTCATTCACTGACAAAGCTTTTGATCCGGCTGCCAATACTTTATCAAATTCTAAGTAGCCCTCTTTATTCATCTTCGCGTTTTTGGCGAAGTATTGTGGAGGAGGAAGAAGGCCATCAGTGACTTCGCGGACAAAATCTTCGCGGGTCATGTCAACCCTCATGGCATAATTCGTTTTCTTTTGATTACCGAGCGTGTCCCATGTCTCCGTACTCATGTTTTTACCACATGCTGAACCTGCACCATGAGCGGGATAAACAATGACATCATCCGGCAGTGGAAATATCTTCGTTCGAAGACTGTCAAATAACCAGCCTGCAAGTTCTTCCTGCGTCAGGTTAGTTGCTTTCTGCGCGAGATCAGGTCTGCCTACATCACCAATAAATAATGTATCCCCTGTGAAAATTGCTTCTTCTTTTCCTTTGTCATTGATCAGAAGATAGGTCGTGCTCTCAGGTGTGTGACCGGGCGTATGCAGAACTTTGATTTTTATTTTACCGATATTAAATACTTCTCCGTCTTTTGCGATGTGACTTTCGAAAGAGGTTACAGCAGTAGGACCATATACTATTGTTGCTCCTGTTTTATGGGCCAAATCCACATGCCCACTGACGAAATCGGCGTGAAAATGAGTTTCGAATATGTATTTGATTTTGACACCTCGTTCTTCCGCCCTCCGGATGTACGGCAGGGTCTCCCTGAGGGGATCAATCACGGCCGCTTCACCCCCTGACTCAATAAAATAAGCACCCTGGGCGAGACAACCGGTATATATCTGTTCAATCGTTTTCATAAGGAAATGAGGTAAGCAATATCCTAAAACGTAAAGATAGGGAGAAGGTTTATAAAGGCAGAGGGGCAGAAAAGGCGGAAAAGGCGGAAAGGGCAGAAGAGGCAGAAAAGGCAGAAAAGGCAGAAAAGGCAGAAGAGGCGGAAAGGGCAGAAGAGGCAGAAGAGGCAGAAAAGGCGGAAAGGGCAGAAGAGGCAGAAAAGGCGGAAAAGGCGGAAAGGGCAGAAGAGGCAGAAAAGGCAGAAAAGGCAGAAGAGGCAGAAGAGGCAGAAGAGGCAGAAAAGGCAGAAGAGGCAGAAAAGGCAGAAAGGACGGAAAGGAATTCTGAATCGTGAATGCAGAATTTGGAATTAAGAAGGAGAAGTAAAAATTGAAAAGTAAAAGAGAGTGGCCCATTCATGTTGAGCGAAGCCGAAACATATTTTGGTGTTACGTTGACGGTCGTTGAGCGGAGTCGAAACGAACCGTCAAAGAATTCACTGCATCTTCAATGGTCATAAAGAAATTTTCTTCGCCGATTTTGTTCGTCAGACCGGATTTGAAAAACTTATCACGCACAGGGCCTTTTACATCACTGAATAAAAGACGGATATTATCTTTTTTCATTTCATCGGCCATATCCGAGAGGACAACAAGAGCAGAACTATCCACTGTGTTATTGCTTTCCATATCGATCACGATGGCATTGATGGTTTCGTCCCGGTATGATTTATGGGTCAGAAGCAACTCGCGAAACCGATTAATATTGGCAAAAAAAAGAGGCGCATCAAATCTGAAGATCAGGATGTTATTTTCAATCTCCAGTCCATTATATCGTTTAATATTTTTGAAAATATGGGTACCTGGCACTCTTCCTAACTCTGCAGAATGAGGATAGGACGCTTCAAAAATGATCCATGCGAGTGAAAGGGCCACGCCAATACCGATTCCCTCACCAATACCTAAGAAAAGCGTGCCTGCAAATGTGACGAACATCATCAGGAAATCTTTCCAGTCGATGTGCCAGAGATATTTTGCTTCCTTAAAATTGATCAGCCTGGAGACAGCTACAATAATAATACAAGCCAGTATGACTTTTGGCAAATAATAAAACAATGGTGTAAGGAATAATAATGTCAGAATAATCACGCATGCACTGATGATCGACGACATATTTGTACGTGCACCTGATTGCTCATTGAGTGTTGACCTGGAGAAGCCTCCCGATACAGGGAATGATTTAAAAATTGATCCAAACATATTGGCCAGGCCTAACGCCATCAGTTCTTTATTTGGAATGATTTTATACGTTTTATGTTTTGCCTGAAGTGCTCTGGCTATGGCGGTGCTCTCCATAAAACTCAATAGTGCTAAAGCAAAAGCTGTAGGAAGTAATTTTTTGTATGTATCCAGATCAACGAATGGTAGACCAGGCCGGGGCAATCCACCAGGTATGTCTCCAATAATCTTTACACCATATGCATCAAGATGAAAAATACTAACGGCCAGGATAGAAATCACCAGCATAAATAATGGAGCCGGAAATTTTGGAAAAAAACGTTTGAATAAAATAAGAAACAAAATACCAATGACCCCGATAAGAAATGTCAGCCAATGTATATTCGGTGATTGTTCAATCAACGAGCCTATGATGTCCTGGAGATATTGATTGTTTGTGATATCAATGCTTAATAAGTTTTTGAGCTGACTCAATCCGATAATTATAGCAGCTGCAGATGTAAATCCTGTGATAACAGGATTAGAAAGGAAATTGACCAAAAATCCTAATTTGAGAACGCCGAGGCTAAATTGTATAAAGCCAACCATTAAGGCTAATGTGATCGCAAGGCTGATATAGTCATCACTTCCTGCTAAAGCAAATGCACTGATCCCTGCAACTATGAGTATCGGATCAATGGCAACAGGACCAACGGATAAGTGCCTGGATGTTCCAAAGAGGGCATAAACAATCAATGGTACTGTCGAAGCATATAATCCATAGATAGGTGGAAGCCCTGCAAGCATCGCATAGGCCATCGCCTGGGGTATGAGCATCACGCCTACAGTCAAGCCAGCTAAGAGGTCCGGCTTGAAATCTGTACGCTGATAGTTTTTAATCCAGACAGGAAAGATCATTGACGAATAACGAATAACGAGTGACGAATAACGAGTATAGAGTGACGAGTGACGAGTAACGAATTACGAGTAACGAATTACGAGTAAAGATAATTGAAGATGCAAAATAGAATTAATAATTCGTTCCCGCTACTCGTTATTTGTTTCTCTTTCCAGCTTCATGACTTCCTATGACGGGGCCCTTGTGGTGCTCGATATTCGTTCTCGTTTCATCTTTGAAGCATTGATTGAGAGAAATGAAAAGAATTAAACGATGAGCTTTGTTTACCTGTCGATAGATGCTATTATCATTATCATTTTCATTATCATTCTGATCCTTGTTTTTAAAATAATTTATTCCTCATTTCCTGAGGATTTTAAAATTGTATTATTCCTTCACGTACCTGATTCCATCGTACGGCATGAAGTAGTTGGGAAGGCATGACAGTTCATCACCTTTGATGACAAAATCGATTCCTTTGAAGGTTACCTGTTGAAGGCTGGGGGAAAGTGACACTTCAAAATAATTGTTTGCATTGTTTTCATCTTTGATTAGGCAGGCTATGTCCGGGAATAACTGGTGTTGCAAATATATCTTATCGCATTTCGGAACATCAATATGAATTAATCCTTTATCATCTGTCTCAGCATCGAATTGTTTGTCACCGATGAAGTACATGCATCTGACATACTTGAGCAAATATGCATTTGGCGCAGTCACCTGGACAGTATAGCCTTTTCCTTCTTTGCTCTGAGATGCAATAGGAAAATCCTTACCGGGTTCTTTATCACTTTTTAATTTAAGGGTATCTCCTTCGACGGCATAGGTTCCGGTAGCCTCACGATCTACGGCTCCGTAGCTGAAATAAAATTGAAATTTCCCATCCGGAGTAAACCTGAAACCAGAAGCCATTTCATGCATGTGAAGATTGTAATCGCCATTGAGGGTTTGAGAAGACATAGGATGGATAATTAGTACAGATTGTATAATGAGAAGTAATGATATACAGGCTTGTGGATAGAACATGATGTTGAAATAAGGAACCAAATGTAGAAAATTTAGCACAAAACGAATTTTACAAATGGCCCTATTCTGTGAGAGCTAAGAGAATATTGTCGCTGCTATTTGTTTCGCACGGAGTACACAAACATAGAGAAAGCCCTTATGCACTTTTAAAACTTATAAAATCCCCTCATCCTAATTGTATCGCACGGAGTACACGGAGTACACGGAGTACACGGAGAAAACCCCCTATGTATATATCTCACTTCTCTTTTTGTTTCCCTGGCAGGCGCAAGGCACTGCCACTACTATGATCTCACTTCTCTCACTGAAAGTTTTCAATGGCTCTTATGATTGATTTAGTGGTAATGATCCATTTCGTACATGCCTATACATTTGCCTCCTGAATGGAATAAGGATGATGGTGAGCACATGTCAAAACATGCAATGCCTTATTGTTCATTGATTATTTGAAATATTTCTTAAGCCCAAAAGCCTTTAATAATGAAATTGTATAACGTATCCTCCCCGATCCTGGTAGTATTATTATTTCTGTTTTCCACCTCAATGAAAGGTCAAGTTTTGATCAGTACGACAGCCGGAACGCCCACTGCCAGTTCAATGCTGGACATAACATCTACAGCAAAAGGTTTGCTTATTCCCAGGATGACGACAGGTGAACGTGATCTTATCAGTTTGCCGGCTACAAGCCTGATGATTTTTAATACTACCACTAATGCCTATAATTATTGGAACGGTTCGGCATGGATAGCTATGGCAGCGGGCAACATTAAAGAAATATCAGATGCCGATAATAATACCAAGGTGGAAGTGGAAAAAAACCTGAATGAAGACCAGATCAGGTTTACTTCGGCCGGTTATGAAATAGGTATTCTCGATGGTAAAACATTTCAGTTAAAAAGTCCGGGACAAAGTGTATTCATCGGAGAGAATGCGGGTGTGAGTGATGATGGCACTACCAATGCTAATGTATTTGTCGGATATCAGGCAGGTCAGATCAATACGACAGGTGCCTTTAATACTTTTATCGGAAAGGATGCGGGCAAAACAAATAGTATCGGTACATCCAATACATTTGTCGGTCAGGGTGCAGGAATTGTCAACACCGCAAATGATAATACATTTCTTGGAAAGGATGCAGGTGGTGCAAATACAATAGGAACTTCAAATACATTCATTGGGAAGGATGCAGGTATAAATAATATTGATGGAGCATCCAATACATATGTCGGTGAAGAAGCTGGTAAGTCAAGCATTTCGACAGGCAATACGTTTATTGGTTCACTGGCCGGAAAATCTAATGATAGCGGTACCGGAAATGTTTATGTAGGATTTAAAGCGGGAGAATTGTCAATTGCGAATGGCAATACATTTCTGGGTTTCGAAGCCGGAAAGGTAAATACAAATGGAGGCTTCAATACATTTATAGGTAAAGGTGCCGGAAGTTCCAATACAACAGCGGCTTTCAATACATTCATCGGAAAGGATGCCGGCGCTGCTAATACGACCGGAGTTTCTAACACATTTGTAGGTCAGGGTGCAGGTGATATTAATACTGCGAGTAACAACACATTTATTGGAACAGATGCAGGAGGTTCCAATATAGCAGGCACTTCTAATACGTTTGTTGGCCAGGGTGCAGGTGATGTCAACATCGGAAGTGAAAACACATTTGTTGGAAAAGATGCAGGTGGGGCAAATACAGTAGGTACCGCAAATACATTCGTCGGTACGGGTGCAGGCGCAACGAATATTTCAAGCGACAATACATTTGTAGGTAAAGATGCTGGGACAGCAAATTTGACGGGAATGTCAAATACATTTATCGGAAAGAGTACCGGTGTCGCCAATGGAAGTGGGAGTAACAATACATTTTTAGGCCAGGGTGCGGGTGCTGTCAATTCAACAGCGAGCAACAATACATTCCTGGGTAAAGATGCAGGTGGTGGGAATAGCACCGGGACTGCCAATACATTTGTAGGCCAGGGCGCAGGTGACGTCAATTTAGCGAGCAATAATACATTTCTTGGTAAAGACGCAGGAGGAGCAAATATATCCGGTACCGCCAATACATTTGTTGGGATGGGAGCAGGTGATGCCAATACCGCAGATAACAATTCTTTTTTTGGCAAAGATGCAGGAGGAGCAAATACATCAGGGGCCGGAAATACTTTTCTTGGCAAAGATGCCGGGTTGTTGAATAGCACCGGAGGTTCAAATACGTTTGTAGGTCATGCAGCTGGTTTGTTTAATACAGCGAGTAACAATACGTTTGTGGGCAAAGATGCCGGAACCACAAATACATCTGGAACTGCAAATACATTTGTCGGTCAGGGAGCAGGTGATGTCAACCTTTCTGCTGCTAACAATACATTTGTTGGAAAGGATGCAGGAGGAGCTACTACAGTCGGGAGCGACAATACATTTCTTGGTAAAGATGCAGGAGGTGCGAATACTGCGGGGACGGCCAACACATTTGTAGGAACCGGAGTCGGTGATGTCAACACTGCAGACAACAATACTTTCATTGGAAAAGATGCAGGAGGTGCTAATACATCGGGGACCGCAAATACATTTGTAGGGCAAGGAGCAGGTGATATTAATATTGCAAGCAATAATACATTCATCGGCAAAGATGCAGGAGGTGCTAATACATCGGGGACTGCGAATACATTTGTCGGACAGGGAGCAGGCGATGTCAATCTTGCGGACAACAATACTTTTATCGGTAAAGATGCCGGTGGTGCCACAACTTCGGGTAGTGCGAATACTTTTATTGGAATGAATGCAGGATTAGGAAATGTTATCGGCAACAATAATACTTTTTTTGGGCAGGGTGCCGGTGATGTCAATGAAGCGAGTGACAATACTTTTATTGGCAAAGATGCAGGAGGGGCTAATATATCAGGGGTCTCAAATACATTTATGGGAAAGGGAGCGGGTGATGTCAATACTGCTGATAACAATACATTTATCGGCAAAGATGCAGGAGGTGCAAATACAACCGGAAATACAAATACATTTATCGGTCAGAATGCAGGGGCTGCAAATATGACAGGAGTGGCTAATACTTTTTTAGGTCAGGGTGCCGGCGATATCAATACAGCAAGCAACAATACATTTCTTGGGACAGATGCAGGCGGATCAAATGGTATTGGGGCTGCTAATACTTTTGTAGGTAAAGGAGCAGGGCTCAATAATAATACAGCCAGTAATAATACTTTTTTGGGAACTGATGCAGGAGCTGCCAACATTGGAGGATCTTCAAATACGTTTGTAGGTCAGGGAGCGGGCGATGTCAATTCGGATGTCAATGCCAGTTTCAATACATTCATTGGCAAAGATGCGGGAGGGGCCAATACCCTGGGTCGGTCAAATACATTCGTGGGGCAGGGAGCAGGTGATGCAAACATCGACGCAAACGACAATACATTTATTGGAAAAGATGCAGGCGGAGCGAACACTTCAGGTACCAGCAATACTTTTGTAGGCCTGGGTGCAGGTGATGTGAACACAACCGCCAGTTCAAATACATTTATCGGCGTCAATGCCGGAAATGTCAATATCGTGGGTGCTTCTAACACTTTTGTTGGTGTATCGTCAGGTAATGCAAATACAGCAAGTAATAATAGTTTTTTTGGAAATAATGCAGGATCAGATAATACGGATGGTACCGGCAATACATTCATGGGTCAGGATGCGGGCAATAATAATACCAGTGGAGATAATAATACATCCATAGGCCGCCTTTCGTCTACCATTGGCTCCTCAAATTGTATGGCAATAGGATTCAGCGCCACGTCTAACGCAGCTAATAAGGTGCGTATAGGTAGTTCGAGTATTACTACTATTGAAGGGCAAGTGGCATATTCGTTTCCATCCGATGCCAGATTTAAATACAATATACATGATGATCATGTACCCGGACTTTCCCTGATCACCAAACTCAGACCTGTCAATTATCAATTTGATACCCGGAAGTATGATGAACATATCATGCAAAATATGCCTGATAGCATTCGCCAGCAGCGATTACATGAAATGGATAAATTCAGAGGAGAAGAAAAACAACAGACAGGTTTTCTGGCACAGGAAGTTGAACAGGCCTGCAACGAAATAAATTATTCATTCAGTGGTCTTCACATACCGGAAAATGAAATTGATAATTATTCATTAGCTTACGAATCATTCGTACCCTTATTAGTTAAGGCGGTCCAGGAACAGCAGTCCGAGATACGTGATTTGAGAAATACAATTGACATGATGGTTGTGAAATTGGAAGAGTTGACAGTGAAGGTGAAAGAGTGAAAGGTTTCTGGATGCCGGGTGAAAGGACGACATTTTCGAAAGGCACAGCTTTGCAGGCACTCAGATGTGGGTTAACCTACGCCTAACAATTTGCGTAGGTCAACCGCTGAAACAGTGAAAAATAAATTATAAATCTTTACCCTAACATTAAATTCAGTCGCAAATGAAAAAATCATTTTTTTACTTTATTGTACTCATGAGTTCAGTATTCATGATTAGTTCGTGTAACAAGGACGAAAACAAGCCAACCGTATTGAAGGCTTCAGGGAATATTCAATCCACAATGGATGAATTCCGAAACATGCTTGGAAATAATAATGGAAATGTTTCCGGCTCTCAATCTACAGGTCGCCGTGAAATCAATTGGGATGCACTGCCCGATAGTATTTCCGCGCCAAATTTTTATATCAGTGATTTTTTTAATAATCCGGCCTATGGTGTTACGCGCGGAATAGAAATTACCACGCCTGGAACAGGCCTCATGGTGAGTGCAGATTCGAACAATCCAACAGGCACACTCCCTTCTTTTGGAAATATTAATCCGAGCTATGTCACAACGTTTCCTCCATTTAGTGCTGAGCGAATTTTCTCGCCTATAGGGAGTAATATCGCGGATATCCGGTTTTTTGTCCCCGGAACATCTACAGCTGCTGTGGTCAGAGGATTTGGCGCAGTGTATATTGACGTAGATCGCGATGAAAATGCAGCCTTCGAATTTTTTGATGTCAATGAAAAATCGCTTGGAACATATGGAACGCCAGCCTTAAATAACGGACATGTGTTTCTTGCAGTTCTATTCGATTCTCCTGTCGTGCATCATATCCGGATTGAATATGGCAATTCAGCGTTAGGGCCAAATGATGGCGGTAATGTGGATGTGTCCGTAATGGATGATTTTATTTTTGCGGAGCCACAGGAACCCTAGGGATTTTCGATTTTCGATTAACGATTTACGAGTGATGTGGATGCTGGATTGGAGGATGCCGGACTTGTAATGCATATTTGTACGAATAATTTGGTTGTAGAGACGCGATTTATCGCGTCTTTTTTTATTTACGGGAGACGCGATACAACGTGTCTCTAAGACCTTCTTTCCATAATCCTATATTTATTTTTGTATCTCACGCCTCACGACACGAATCTCAAGTTTGAAAAACGAATCTCAAATAATCAATCTCACACCGCCCAATTCGGCCACCTGGTAAGGAAACTTGTCACCGGGTGATGCGATAAACATGAAATTGATTGGAATTTTCCATTTCGCGCTCAAGGCGGCGATCAATTCAGGATTGAATACACCTTCCAGCTGTACAAATTCAATATGGATCTCCGGGTAGGCTCGTTCGAGTACGGAAAGGTCACTTAGGAACTCCGCTGGTACCTTTTGGTCAGGCTTAAGTATGGTCACAATTTTAAGCCGGTTAGCATCTTCATTTTGCTGGACATAAATCAGCACTTTGTTAAGCGAAGCGATGGAATCTGCTTTTGAAAAAGAAACAAAGGGTTGCTTGCTCAGCCTGTTCATCAGATAGGTGACACGTATCCGGCTTAACCGCGCAAAATCCGAAATCGTATTGAAAAAACTATCGATGATCACCAGTGCCATTTTCAATAACTCTTTGCGGTTGAGCATTAAAAAAATGATAACCAGGGAAGGCACGAAATATTGAAGAAAGACAACGAGGTATTGTGGGTGTAATTTTATATTTCCATAAAGAGCAATCAGCACAGCCAGGATCGCCAATGCCACTGTAAAAGGTGTTGCATATTCTACTCTGGGAAGACTGGACCGCTTCATTTTTAATAAAAAATTTCCGACGCCAAAAAAAGTCATCACCGCAAGGAAGCTGATCGTGTACACTCCGGCTAATGCGCCTAAATTTCCTTTCGTGACAAAAAGAACAGAAAGACACAACAGAAAGAAAATAATCTGTATACGGTAAGCACTGCCCCTTTTATTTTCTTTAAGCGTAAATCTGGGAAGTATCCGGTCTAACGCCATTCGCTTGATCAATCCTCCAACACCTACAAAGGATGTCAGTACCGCGCCACTTAATACTAAAAAAGCATCAATTGAAATGACGTTGCTCAACCAAAGTCCGCCGGTGTTAAGTCCAATATGAGATAACAGTGCTTCCTGGTGATCTATGACATCAGTCTTTGTCAATACGATGATGGCCACAAGAGCCATCAGTGGATTGATAATCGTCACAGCAATCCACATATTTTTCAGTGTTTTTCTAAACACACCAGGCTGCTGTTCTTCAACATAATTGGCAGAACTTTCAAAACCAGAAATCCCCAACATGGCAGCACTGAAACCAAAAAAGATCGCAGAACCCACACTTCCTTCTATGGGTGATTTAAAATTGGCTATGACAGTTTCAAATCCATGTGTGATGAGAAACCAGAATCCGCTTCCCAATAAAAAGGCCATGGAACTCAGGTGAAAAATAAAGATAATCGTAGCGACAATCGCAGATTCACTGATGCCCCCGATCGTCAGGAAAAGAAAAACAGTAAGTAACCCAATTGTCGCTAGCATAACGGGCAGCACAGGAATGAGCGTACTCAGGTAATGCATGGCTTCGGAAGCAGAGATCACTGCGGTCGCCATATAAGATAGGATCGTCAGACAAGCTGCAATTGAAGCATTGCTTTTGCTGGTGGTATTCAGCAATACATTATAGGCACCTCCATTGAGTGGCAACGCACCGACAACTTCTCCATATATTTTTCGAAATAAAAATAATACCGCAGCGACCATCAGAAGTGCCAGCCATGCATACTGACCCGCGAACACGATCGTCAACGCCGAAACGTAGAGGCATGAAGAAGTGATATCATTTCCACATATTGCCGTGGCATGAAGTTCATTTAACTTTTTCAATTTACTCATCTTAAAGAGGCTGACGATGAACTGATTAGTACATTAATGCAACAATTAACTACAAATTGCTGTAAGACAAGGTAACGGCAATATCCTCCTCATGTTCCTCTTGCTATCAATAGGTGTGTGGAGATTAAGAATCTGGCCAAAAAAATTAATAGAGTAGATTCTGTTTTTACCGTTAATCAAACCAACTCGAATGATTTTATAGGAAGTTTGTCGATGATTTTCTGGACCCGATAAAGATCACGACGTCGATCTTTCAGATTGGTGACTGAACCGTGGTGATTAAGATCTTTAAGTAATTCCAAATCAACGTCAACGATCAGTGTCATTTCTGTATTGGGCGTCGCTTCTGCCTTGACGCCATTTGTAGGAAAGGCAAAGTCGGAGGGGGTGAATACTGCAGATTGTGCGTATTGGATATCCATGTTATTCACTTTTGGGAGATTACCCACACTTCCTGCAATTGCAACGAAGCATTCATTCTCTATAGCACGTGCCTGAGCACAAAGTCTGACTCTTGAGTAAGCATTCTGAGTATCTGTCAAAAAAGGTACAAAGAGAATATTCATCCCTTCATCAGCCAGAATGCGCGACAATTCAGGAAACTCTACATCATAACAGATCAGTATTCCGATCTTACCGCAATCCGTCATATACGTTTTCAATTCATTTCCCCCGATCAATCCCCAAGCTTCTCTTTCTCCCGGAGTGATATGGATCTTCTGGTATTCCTCGATTTTACCATTGCGATGACATAAGTATCCTACGTTATATAATTTGCCATCGCGAAGTTCGGGACAACTGCCTGTGATAATATTTGTATTGTATGTTATCGCGAGCTGACCAAATTTTTCTTTTAGCGGCTCAGTATATTTTGCAAGACCACGAATGGCTTCCGGTTCAGAGAGGTGATTGAATTCAGCCATGAGCGGTGCATGAAAAAATTCCGGGAAGAGAATAAAATCAGATGTATATCCGGACGCGGCATCCA
>JBDUAU010000164.1:0-4239 GCA_040004485.1 Saprospiraceae bacterium | reverse complement strand
CAAATAAAAATTTTGATACGGATGCGCTTGTTAATGCGTATCAGGCTACCTATAATGAAACATTTATTGGCGTCGGTAAAGACGGCGGAAGCTTAGCGGCAGTGGTTCCTTATCAAAACGGAACTTATGGGTCTTTCTTTGGCACACCTACCTTTATTGTCATATCTCCAAATGGCACTGTCAATTATGGTGTAAGCGGCTCAGGAAATCAGGCCACTATCAATGCTATAGATGCAGCTCTGACAGCTACCGGAGCTCAAAAGCCCGGTCAGATCCCGATAGCACCAGATTTCACAGTTACAGATATTGATGGCCAGATTCATCATCTGTATACAGATTTGCTTAACCAGGGAAAAACGGTAGTGCTGGAAATTTTCAATTCAACATGTTCTCAGTGCGCCACGATATCTCCTCTTGTTCAGACATTATATCAGGATTGGGGCGTTGGCAATTATGATGTAGAATTTATTGAGTTGACAGATAAGAATACTGACACAGACGCCATACTGCATACATACCAGGAAACCCACGGTGAAACTTATGTAGCTGTGAGTAAAGATGGAGGAAGTCTTCCTGCTGTGATTCCCTATCAGGACGGAACTTTTGGACCGCAATCTACTGATCCGTTATTTGTGGTTATAGCTCCTAATGGTACAGTTCAATATAATCTTCATGGTTCAAGTAACATTGCCACCATTGATGCGATCAATGCTGCAATTGTTGCAACCGGAGCACAAAATCCAACATTGTCTACGCAGGCCCCTGATTTTACTGTGACAGATTCACATGGGCAAATCCACCATCTCTACGCTGATTATCTTAATCATGGCAAATCAGTCCTGATTGAAGTATTTTATACCACATGTCCTCCATGCAATTCGATAGCCCCATTGATGGAACCATTTTACCAGGAGTGGGGAGCCGGAGATCATGATGTTGAATTTTTTGAATTGTCCGATAAAAACTTTGACACCAACACCCTTGTCAATGGATACCAGACAACATATGGTGAAACCTTTATAGCTGCCGGTAAAGATGGGGGTAGCCTTACTGCAGTTGCCCCTTATAAAAGCGGACAATTCGGACCCTGGTATGGAACCCCAACATACATCGTCATAGCACCGGACGGTTCTATGCAATATAATGTGGATGGAGCTAATAACCAGGCTACGATTGCAGCTCTCGATGCAGCATTACTGGCTACCGGTGCAGTTAAACCACCACCTGCTGAAAGCCCTGTATCAGTCATAGGTCAGGTTCAGTTTTTAGTAGGAACTGCAGGAGTTGGAAATGCCTATGTGCAACTATTGAATGGTGCAGGCAATGTGATGGTGCAAGACACTACAGATGCTAATGGTAGCTTTAATCTGCAATATTTATTGAGTCAATCACAACCTGATTGGAAAATTGGGGTTGTCAAAAATGGACTTCCACTCAATGGCGTCAGTGCGATAGATCTTGTAAAAATCCAAAAGCATATTTTATTCATTGACACATTAGATACACCACTTTTTAAATTAGCTGCTGATGCGAATAATTCGGGAACGATTTCTTCTCTGGATGTCGTGACGATCCTGAAACTTCTCTTGGGTAAAACTCAAAACTTTCCGGACAATCAGACATGGATAGTCCTGCCTGCAGATACTGATTTCGGGCCTCCTACACAAAGGCCTCCGGTCATCACGAGTACCACCATTCCTTTATCAGCCATCACCAGTGGAGCCCGTTTACCAAACTTCATTGCTGTAAAGAAGGGAGATGTTAATGGGACTGCTGCTCCCGGGCAATAAAAAAAAAAGACATGATCAGGATGATGACCAAGTCTTTTTTCTGTTTACCGATTATTTTTTAATTCAATTTCGCAGCCCATCCCTGGATTGCTGAATTGATTTCTTCTTTATTTTCTTCATAGTAGGTATCTTTTTCATCCGCCAGACCGGTCTCAGCGGATTTTGTACCACTTGCTACTGCAGATGTGAAATCACCTTTCTTTGCTTCTATTTTAGCCCGGACGTACCAATTCCAGCTATGACTCATTCTGTCTGTTGATTTCGTTATCCAATCTAATGCCTGGTCAATATTGCCATCGGCATCCAGCATAAATTGAGCACCTTTCGCGTAGACTTCCCATTTTTTTTCTTCGGGAGAAGCTTCAAGCGCATTCATGATATTTGCCATGGATTGTTCCATCATATCCGTTTTGAATCGCATATAAAGCCTCATTTTTTCCCAGGCCAGTTTGATGTATCCCATGTCTGCTTTCATATCATTGATTGTATATGTCAGACGTTCCTGCATACCTTCATTCATCTTAGGGACTACGGTGAAACGTAATTCATCTTCCGCCTCATTGTAATCATAAGCGCCCCATTGATCGGGTTTCTTGTTGAAGATGACTGTCCATTCAGTTTCACCGGGAATCAAAAACAAAGCATATTTTCCGGCCTTTAGATTCTGACCTTCAATATTTACATCCGTGCTGAATTCAACAGTAGTAGCCTCATTAGCTCCTGCCCGCCAGACTTTATTGTATGGGACTAATCCACCCCAGATGACTCTCTCTTTAACTGCAGGTGCACTGTAATGAACTTCTACATTTGTCAATCCAATGGTATATGAGACTGAGGCTTTAGGGCTAAGCCTGGGCAATACTATATCCTGAGCCTGAACAATAATGACGGAATTCAGCATGGTACATAAAAAAAGAAAAAATGGCTTTTTCATTTGTCTTCTGATATTTAGTAAGGGAATGATTCGGTAGAAAATGGAAAATTAAAATGAGCAACTTTGTTGCTATAAAGGAAACTCCTAACTCACTTTGTCACAGCAACATCTTAAACCTTCTAATTTTCAATAAAACGCAATCAAACAGTGTTTGGTATACAATCAGGCATAGCCTTTATCATATATTTAACAATTGTCTGATAGATAATATGGCTGGCCGGGACTAAAATTTAAATTTTAGGTGTACTGAAATGGATGGCAATAAATATCATCGCTAGTTTCATTGCCATGCTCACATCTTCAGGTAGATTGTCCGTGACAACCCAATCTCTGGGGTCACTCGTCCAATACGTATTTACTTTGAATATATCTCCACCTCCTGAATCCGTCAACCATTCATCATGTTGATTAGCATATTTTGTTCCCCAGTTAAATTGGTTCTTTCCATCATTCAGCTTCCAACGGTTAAATACATTCGGCCAGGTGGTTCGTGCATTCACTGTATAATCACCACACCGTATCTCCCACAAGTTGGGATCATCTTTCCATTTTTGTTCGACAGTAGCTACGACATCGCCAATGCGAATATCCCATTCAGTCCAATCGTTACGGAAAGCCCAACGCATACGCAGTTCTCCTTCGATATCATCATTGTCAGTTTTGATCACCCACTCTTTGAATGAATCATTATACTTAGTCCCTAATCCAATGATAGACTGGGCTGTGGCCACATCAGAAGCATTCATAAGAAAACCAAAAATTAAAAGGATTCCTGTCTTAAAATTTCTATATGCTCCCGGTGGTCTCTTCAAAGTCATAATTCAATTTATTTGATGATTGAGTATAATTCCTCCACACTGCAATTGGTACCAATAAGTTCAACAAGAATCCGGCTATTATACATCACAGCGAGATTAGCTGTATGTGAAGCGGAATTGTATTTTTCATCAATTTTGCTGCCATCCAGAATAATTGACTTTTCATAGCCGTCACCTCTTATATTCTGAAATTGCATTGCTGCCCAGGGAGCTAACGTCATTAAATATGTTGAATCCTTCCCTGCGTCTGTAATGGTAACATAAAGCATTTTGCCATTGGTCTTATAATTGGCTTCTGACGTTGAAACCATGTTGTCTTTTTGTTTTACCCTTTTTCCTGTATATGATACTCGGTTCAGGTTCATCAGGCTTTGAGACAACATATTTTTCAGACTAACCGTATCCAGCACTTCCCCGCTTTTGAGTGAAGCAATTGCTTTCAGGAAAACAGATTTATTTAAAGGACCATTATTGGTTACTTCTGCGGAACTCATTTGAACCGGCATTGCAGTGCTTCCATCAACTACTTTTTGGGCTGTATCATTCTTAGCATTGCAATAACTTAATTGAATACAAGTGTAAAGCAGAATAAATAGTTTCAAATATTTCATATCGTAAAGATTTTAGTTTTCATCAATGCAATGACCCGCTTAGCATTCGTATGTTGCTAAGCATGGCTGAACATTTATATCTGATT
>JBDUAU010000501.1:0-4247 GCA_040004485.1 Saprospiraceae bacterium | reverse complement strand
CAATGTTTGTTCAATGCAACCATATGGATAGTGAATCAGATACTCCAGTCTCTTCTGCAGATTGATAGGAGGCATCTGCGACAATTCTACACTGGCATCATTTGTTCCTTTCATCCCCGGCAATGGAATTTTACCAGTCCATTTTTGTCCGGGAGCGATTGTAGCAGCAACAACTTCTGTCAACGGCGGATTCGGAAGACGCACATCCAATTCAAGATGCTGAGTGGTTGATGCACTTCCTGATTTTGCAGAAATATCAACTTTCAGAAGCCCCGGCTTATCCGGTATTTTCAGATTGAAAAAGACAAGCTTATCACCCTGATTTGCGAATTGAATATTCTGAGTGCTTCCACCAACGATTGTCGCCATATCATTCGTCCCTACCTGCACATCTACTGAGTGCATGTTATCGGCCAGTGCATATACAGTGACGGGTAGTGTAATTGTTTCTCCCGGTGATACAACACGTGGCAATGTCGGATAGATCATCAGGTCTGATTTGACAGTACTTGTTTTTTCTGCAGCTCCCCATCGTTTTCGATCAGACGCAACTAACATCACACGTACTGCTCCGACATAATTTGGCATTTTGAATGTGTGTACTTTTTTCTGCCCTGCATCAAGATAGAATGGACCAAGATGCATCACGACTGGTTTGAATCGTTCGGCTTGCGGTGCATCAACCAATTTCGCAGCCCCATCACCACCAAGACTTAAAAGGCGATCAATCGTTCCACCATATCCACCAAGCACCTGATCAAACATATCCCAAGTCTGCACCGCCAACGCCTCCTGTCTGTGAAAATATTTCCATGGATCAGGTGATTCAAATCGTGTAAGACCAAGCAAACCTTCATCCACAATGGCAATCGTATACGCCATAGCCTGCTTATCCTTTTCACTCACAGACACTGTGAATTCTTTTTCAGGCTGAAGCACATCCGCAACTGCAATCTCAGGGTGCAACAACGTCTTCGGATCTGATATCATGATCGGCAGCACTCCATACATACGTAGGGGCATGTCATTCGAACTATGCTCATAAGGCTGAATATGACTTATGAATGCATACACATTTGGCATCATCTCAGCCGTTGCATCAACAGTGATCTGTGTTTGATCCGCAGTGACATTATACCATTTGGATGACAGTACTTTATTGTTCTTTTCAATCGTCAATAATATTTTACTGCCGCTCGCAGAAGGAATATTCAATTTGATTTTATCCCCTACTTCATATTTTTCTTTGTCCGCAGTGAATGTCAGACGATTTGCTGCATCATTGTTGCTTGAGGGATCACCCCATGCACCTGCATAATAAAATTGTCCACTACAATGGCCTGATTCTGTATCGCACACCCGCACCATGTAAGCGCCATATGTCGCAGGCGTGATTTTATAGTTGACAGTTCCATTTGATCCTGTCGTCACCGTATCTATATGAATCGCTCCGAGATGCAGCTGAGAATTGTATTGTGTGATTTCTTCACCGGACTGATCCCACCACCAACGCCAGTTAGCATTATAAATACCTACTGTCAATTTTCGACCACTTTCTCCTTTTCCTGTAGTGGTCACAGATGCAAGACGCACATCGTTAGGTTCATTTATTTTCATTTCCTCATAACCCCATCGGTTAGCAGGAATCGCAATACCTGCATAGTGATCATAAGGATGAAATATGGTTGAATTTCTGTCCGTACTAAAATCACCACCGGCTTCGAATACTCTTGTCTTGACACTCATCGTGAGCTGACCTTCCGGAAGGGATTCACGCATATCCGGGATATCTATTTTTGCTTTACCCTGTGCATCAAGTGTACCATCAAATATTGTAGTCACAGTAGAAGGTGTCTGCCGTGCAGGATCTGTAAACGTAAAATCTCTGAATCCTTCAGGAGCAAACGGAAGCGGACTGAATTGGGCTTCAACGACAGCTTTCAGATTTGCGGCAGGTGCCCCAAAAAGCCATGATGATTCAAGATCTATTTTCTGACCAGGTGTAGTAGCCACAATTTCTTTCGGCAATTTCGCATCGATCTTCAGACGGTTTGGTTTAATCGTTTCAATGCGCAATGCTTTTGTAAATACAGCATCGCCAACTTCAACTTTAGCCATCCATGTACCGGTAGGATCGGTTGAGCCTGTCTTAAATGTCAGGTCATATATTCCACCTATCGATATCGGACTCGTGCGTTCAATACTTTTCTGTCCAAGCGGATTCGTCACGGTGAGATTGACCGGATGACGATCATCGATCTTTCCTTCCGGATCCCATAGGATGAAATTGAGATGCACACTATCGCCGGGGCGCCACACATCACGCTCTGCATAGACATAACCACGAAGTCCTTGCTGATATCCTGTACCACCTGCATTGAATTCACTCAATGAAAGTGACAGTCCGTCTGCCATACGCAGATATCCCTTTTGATTTCCATCAGTAGCCACCACAAAAAATGCTTTGCGTGGAATATCGGCAGTCATATCGCCCTGGCTTGTCGTCTGGCCTTTCACCAATAACTGCTGCTGATAATCATAAACCTCAATGGTCATTCCTGACTTGGGTGCTACAGAACCAAGTGCACTTGCATAAACCCAGATATGCCCTTCATCATTTTGTTTTGCAGTAAGACCTATATCAGATGCTAAAATATTTCGGCTGATGTATCGCTCTGGTCCATAGTATGCGGGATAACATGGATCATCAGTCTGACCCCACTCAAAATCATCATAGTGATAATTATATGTCCATATAGACGACATCTCTCCATAAGGTGGCTTAGGTTCTTTCTCAGCAGGTTCTGTATAACAATCGAGATATGTATCATTACCTGTAAAGCCTACTCTGACCTGATAAATGCTACCTGGTGCAAGCGTAACTAATGGACCGAGATCTAATGCATACCGAGTCCACACAAATTTGTTGTCGCCATCAGACATCGCTGTGAGATCAATATTTTTTTGCAATATGATACGGCCTACAGGTTCCAGGTTGTATTGATCTTCAAGACTGCTTTCCTGCAGATATTGCAGAATATTATTTTCAAATATGCGCATCACTTCAACACGCACAGATCTGAGGTTGATAGCTTCAAAAGGAAAAATCACCTGCGCATTTCCCGGCGTGATCACACCTGAGCCTACAAGACGTAAAGCAGGTTTTGCATCTTCAAGTGAAACATCCATCGTAACAGACTTGCCTAACTCTTTTCCACTTGCAGAAGAAATTTTTTCATTCAGTTGAACAGACATTGTCCCTGTCTGTGTGTCATCAGGATAGATCGAAAGGATGTAATCATTTTTCTTGATGGTAAATCCTTCGTTACTTCCATTGATGGTTACAAGCCCTTTGAGATCCTGATCAGGATTTAGTTTTTGAGAAAAATAAACGGAGATCTTTTTATCACCTTCATTTCCGGGTTCAAATGATAGTACACTCAATACATCTCCTCTCGGAATATCAATTGTTCTGTTGCCGGTTTCTTTTGAGCCAAAATCCTCACCACTCCAGTGGAAATCCAATTTTGAATCAGCAGCGATACCATCGATGACCCAATCATGACCATAGCCATCATTACTATGAAACCAACTGATCTTCGACATCTTGCCGCTTGATTTCAGGGTGAATGATTTCACCAGTTGCGCCGAATCAATTTTAATCGACGTCATGATGCGCCCTCTCAAAGAGTAACTTGGCGATTCTCCTTCGAAAGCCGGGACAAGGGGATCAAAAGACACCGTCATCCGGACAGGTTTGACTTCAAATTCAAAGGCAACCTTCTTCATCTTCGGGTCCACATCCTTGATGGCCTTATCCAGGTTGATTTGTAGTTGATAGGACTGACCTGGTTTCCAGCCATCATTGGGCCTGAAAGCCAGTGTCATGTTGTCTTCCCAGTAGGCAGTTCCTTTGACATCAGGGCTGAATGAAAAAATAGAGGCCGTCTGGCTAGTGTCCGGTGCAACGGCAAAGCGGATTCTGACGGGGTCAGAGACATCAATGACGGCGGGCACTCTGGCCGCTATATAGCGTCCGATTTCTTCAGAGGAATAGGTCGTGGGTTTGAATCCCTTCTTACAGGAAACGACGAGCGTCAGGACAAATAACAGGCTCAGAACTCGGGAGAGTTGGTACATAAGTAGAGTTTTGGTTGGTTTGAGGGTATAAATTTACTTTACTCTTTGATGTACGAGAGGATTCTTTTATCAACGGTCAGGTATAGTGAATGATCGGTCATCTTTTA
>JBDUAU010000569.1:0-4254 GCA_040004485.1 Saprospiraceae bacterium | reverse complement strand
AAGAGTGCACAAAAGGTAAAAAGGAAACAGATTTTCATAGCCTTGGTATTTTGACCGAAGGTAAATATACCTTATAGCATCTAAGCAACGAATAGACAATCTATTGATGAATTACGATGAGACCATAGACTTTCTCTTTAGCTCGCTTCCCATGTATCAGCGGATAGGCGATGCAGCGATCAAAAAGGACCTGACCAATATCAGGTCGCTTTGTAGTCTCCTTGACGAACCACAACAAAAATTCTCCTGCATACATGTGGCCGGTACGAATGGTAAAGGAAGTACTTCACATATGCTGGCTTCAGTGTTTCAGGCTGCAGGCAAAAAAGTGGGCCTTTACACATCTCCTCATTATGTTGACTTCCGGGAGAGGATCAAAATCAATGGTAAAAAGATAAGCGAGAAAGCCGTCGTCAATTTTGTAAAACACTGGAGCAAAAAATGGCAGAAAATTCAACCTTCATTTTTTGAAATAACCGTAGCCATGGCCTTCGATTATTTTAGAAATGAAAAAGTGGATATAGCCATCATTGAGACGGGTTTGGGAGGCCGGCTTGATTCCACCAATATCATTCATCCGCTTTTATCAGTCATCACAAACATAGGCTATGACCACATGCAATTGCTCGGAAACACACTGCCCGAAATAGCTTTCGAAAAAGCAGGCATAATCAAGAAGAATATTCCGGTGATCATCGGTGAATGGCAAAAGGAAACTGTAGATGTCTTTAAAAAGAAAGCTCTAAATGAAAATGCTCCTATCCATTTTGCAGCAAAGCATTTAGCTCTTCATCATGCGGGTGGCAATATTTTTAAACGCTCTTTTGATATCAAAATACGATCAGGCAAATGGATTGGAAAAATAGAATCTGATCTTACAGGTCCATATCAGGTAAAAAATATTCGTTCAGTCCTTGAAGTATTATGGTGTTGGAATAAATATTATCCTGATCAGGTCATATCAAATGCACAGATAAAGAACGGATTAAGAGAAGTAAAAAAATCCACATCGATGATTGGCCGATGGATGGTTATTCGTGAGAAACCATTAGTCATAGCTGATGCTGCTCACAACATAGATGGAATCAAATCAATACTACCGGATCTATTGAAAATCTCAGCCAACACGAGACACTTTGTAATTGGCTTTGTTGCAGATAAGGATGTCAAAAAGATTCTCTCATTGTTTCCCGATGATGGACACTATTATTGGTGTAGCCCTGACATTCCCAGAGGAAAGCCCGCAGTAGAAACTATGATGTCCGGCAGAGCTCTTGGACTTATAGGTAATTCCTTCGAAAGCGTAAAAAGCGCTTATCGTTTAGCGTTGGCTAATGCCTCAAAAAAAGATTTAGTGTTTGTCGGAGGCAGTAGCTATGTGGTTGGAGACTTCCTCGCAGGAATGAATAAGGAATAAGGAATAATGAAGAAAATCAGGAATCAAGAATATTGAATAAAGAATTCAGAAGTAAAATGTGGAATTACGAAGTTAAAAGTGCTCAATGTAATTACCTGATCCAACAGAGAAAGAAATCTTGAAATCTTCTAAATTCCTATTTCTGGATTCTATATTCCAGATTCATTTCTAAATTCCTTCTTCTGGATTCTATATTCAAGATTCATTTCTCAATTTTGAATTCTACATTCAGCATTCATTTTAAAATGGGTGGTAGGAGGGTCTCGAACCCACGACCTCTAGAACCACAATCTAGCGCTCTAACCAACTGAGCTACAACCACCGTTTAACCATTTCCCAAGACAGATTTTGGGAAACGGATGGCAAATATAATCGTTTCCTCAGTTCGCTGCCGGTGTTTTTTCAATCTTGAATGTTCTGCTGACAGGATTCAATGGAGCGTTTACCAATTGTCCGTTCGCATCCATCAGGCTGAGTTTGATCGTATTGTCACCTTCAGGCAATCCTTCGATGTAATAGGGCTCCCATTTATCAATCATATGTTTTTCACCGTTGATGTCAGCTTCAACCTTCAGGCCCGTCATATCCGTATTGACTAGATAAAAGTCAAGCATTACTTTCTTTCCTTCATCACCGGTATAAAGTCCTTTTGGACGACTATAGAATAACATGGGACCTGCGATAGGATCCATTTTTTCAAAGCTTTTATCCTTCACAGTCACCTTTGCGGCTTTAAATGCTGTGGGTGTCTTAAGGCTTTCATGATATGACCTGGATAAAAAAGAAAGGATGTAATGATCACCATCTGCTATGGCCTGATCAAAGTTGTCAGTGTACTTGGCTATATACGGCTCACTATCAATAATGAGATGAATATGCTGGCCTTCCTTACTATTAGCACAGTTTTTCTGGGGTGCGTCGGGAGTTTGTTCACCAAGTTTATACGAAGATCCACCGATTACAGCCATAAATTTCCCCTTTTTATAAGAAATTGATTTAAGGTTTGCGTCAGGAAAGTTCTGCGACGAAGTGAAAGGGGTCAGTGTATATTTGATGGTGGGAGCTGATGCTGCCTCCATTTTGGTTTCCGGTTCTTTAGCCGGCTGATTTTTGCATGAGGCCAGAAGCAGAAATAAAGCAGAAAAGAGCAATATGTTTTTCATTTTACATTGTTTTTTAATGAATTGAGCACTTTAAAATTAAGAATGTCTACAACTTTACAATACATAATAATACCTGAAAGGTTTTAATGTCAGTTAAAGAGCCCGAAAAATCATCCCGTACACTGTCCCAATTGGGCCCTTTTGAACAATTGTTCAAAAATCAATATCCATTTGTCTGCTCCATCGTCTACAAATATGTTGGGGATAAGTCAAAAGTGGAAGATATAGCCCAGGAGATTTTTGCTGAACTATGGATTAAACGCGATCAGATCAGTATTCATACATCTGTTGCTGCCTACCTGAGACGCATGGCTGCATCTAGAGCATTGAATTATCTCCGGGATACGAAAAAACATAACTGGGATGATCTGGACACCCTTTCGGAGACACCTCTTGAGGCTACATACCAGCCCCCGGAAGCTATTCAGCGTTTGGAAGCAGAGGAATTACAGAAATCACTTCATGAGGCCATAGAAAAACTGCCTGAAAAATGCAGGATCATCTTCATGCTCAGCAGGTTTGATGAATTGACTTATGCCGAAATAGCCCAAAACCTGGATATTTCGATAAAAACAGTTGAAAATCAAATAGGCAAGGCTTTAAAATATCTCCGGCTTGCCTTATCAGTAGGGGATAAGATTGATAAAAGTGTCTAATACTACGTATGATGGAAGAAACCAATGAGGTTAGGATAGGCAGATTTCTCTCCGGAGCAGCGGGGAGGGATGAAATATTGGCATTTGAAAGCGAGTTGGAATTAAATCCTGCATTAAAAGATGATTTCCTTGCATACAAGAAGATCTGGGAAAATAGTCATGAAGACATAGCAAGTAGTTGGGACACCGACCAGGCGTGGCTACGTTTTACTAAAAACACATTATCCCAATCGACAGAAATCAAAACCAACAGAACATTTAAACTTAATCTGAAATGGGCAGCTGCCGCCATAGTGATCATTTCATTGGCATCATTTCTAATTTCATGGAGTAACAATAAACCTGTTTCCTATGCTTTTCAGTCAACGGATACTAAGCCATTGGTTTTAGCTGACGGTTCAAAAATATATCTGAATAAAGGTGCTTCTGTAGACGTCTTTCCTTTTAAACATAATAAACGTCGTGTAGCTCTACAGGGTGAAGCTTTTTTTGAAGTTGCTCCGGATGCCCAGCGCCCGTTTACAGTAGAAAGCGGTGGAACGATTACAGAAGTGGTTGGCACTGCCTTTACCATTACCCAGACAAATGAGAATACCAAAATTTTTGTTGAGAGAGGTAAAGTAATCTTCAAATCAGGTGATACGTCGAAGGATGCTCTCGCACTTACTGCTGGTGAAGCAGCTATATATGATGAACACAGGATGCAACTAATTCCAAACCCTTCTCCAAATATTAATGCATGGCATACACAACATCTTAGTTTTCCTAAGAATATGTCTTTGGCCGAAATCATCATTGATGCTTCTGCTTATTTCAATCACCCAATTTCTCTCGAAAATGTTGCACTTAGAGACTGTCGTATTTCAAATACACTGATCTATAATAATCCTGAAATAAATTCAGTACTAAAGCCTTTAGCAAGTTTCATTAATGGCACAATACGGATTGATGGTGAAAAATACATCATCGTAGGTGGTAATTGCCCCTAATTATTTATTACCTGTTTTTTTCAAGGATA
>JBDUAU010000586.1:0-14447 GCA_040004485.1 Saprospiraceae bacterium | reverse complement strand
GACTTCTACCCATGCTTTCGCGCGTGTCCCTAAACGACTGTTGATATCAAGTATCCTTGTGTTGTCAAAAATCCACTCCAGTTTTAATCCAAAGCGTTGGGCATCATCTGTTTTTTTTGCAAGTGTACTGGCATCTGTGGCCAATGCAATGGAGCGATCATTGCGAAAGGTAGCGGCTAATCTGATGCTATTATAGACATCAAATGGATAAGAATATTTTATCAGCCCAAGCGTAGTTACATATTGATTTCGATGCAGGGTATTAAGTTCGGTCGGATCGGGTACAATAGTAGACTTTCGATAAAGTGCATATTCTTTATCAATACGTTGTTTACGATTGTCGAAAAGGAGAAAATATTCGGAACCGTTAAATGTAGTCGGAAACCTGGCGCCACCGGTGATAATGTAATCTTCTAAAAGATCTTTTACACTTCCTTTGATCAGAAAGCCTAAAGGTGAAGGTTCAAATTCGCGCTTAGTACCGGCATAACTATCGAGACCACCAAACAGAAGATCATTGTCCATGGTGGTGTTGAGATAGTCAAGTTTGAATTTAAGGCGTGAGGCTATCACCATTGTTTTAATAAATGGGACAAGATCACCGGGTGTATATCCCAACCCTTTAGACGCGGATGGTTTGATCCAATTCAATACATCAACAGTTGTGATGGTATCAATCGTTGACAGAACTTCTTCTACAGGTGGCTTGACAACAGTGATTGTCGATGGTTTGATAACAAGGGGCTGAGAAAATCTTGTTTGAAAAAGAAACCCCGGATCTGTGATCTCTTCTTCCTGATTTTCTTCTTTCGGAGAAATACTTTTCTGATCTTTTAAAAGAATTGATGGGGCCTCTGCAGAAGCTCCAAAATAAAGTTGAAGTGAATCAATACGGCTTGTTTGAAAATAAGGTTTATCCCGCTTTTCCAACCAGTCAATCACCACCGGAGAATTGGGTACATATTCATGCATCAGAATATCCCTGTCATAACGGGTGATGATCGTGTTGACAGGAGGATCATCAAATAATCTGGTGACCTCCATTCGCTGCTGCCGTCCGTTCCTATCGGTCAGGCAAATTAATTTGTCGGGCCCTGCGATGCGTGCTTGTCTTTCACTCTCACCGGAAGTGAACGTCAATCTTCTCAATGAACCTTTACCTGAATTGTAAGACAACAGATACAAGTCAAAAGGACCAATGGGCAGGATAGAATCCAATTCCATTTTCCGCAAAGTCTCATCCCTGCGATTGGAAGAAAAAAGAACATAACGCTGATCACGGATATTGACTACAGTAGCATCAAGATCATCGTAGAAATCATTTGTCAACCGGATACTTTCTCTTGTCGAAGGAACGTAAAGGTAGAGATCCGTTAATCCATCGGTGGTTGCTGCCAATAACAAAGTATCACCTGACCAATAATCTACATCATATATTCTCTGATATTCGGGGCTTACTTTATCTGTTGATACTTTAGTGGAATCAAATTTGAATGTAGTCTGATAGATGACATCTCGTTTTTCATAAATCATGGACAATTCATTGCCATCTTTTTTCCAGGCGAGTGCAGGATAATTTGGATCGACTTCCTGTTCATAATTGCGCACACCATAGCGGAAAAGCATTTGTTTTTCACCTGAATGCATATCATACAGGATCACCTTGATACGACCATGATCATTGAGTGAATACGCCAGTTGATTGCCATGAGGACTTAAGCGCATTCGGCCAATAGGGACATTCAGTTTTTGTTTTGAAAGATCAAGATCATTTCTCAATATGCTTTGACTTTCTTTGCGGAGATTATATTTTTTCTCATAATAATCCTTCCATTGCCTGTTCAATTCTTTAGAATCAATGCCCAGTACATAGAGAAGGCCATTCTCAAGGCTGCGATTGATCCGTGTGAGGTACAGGATATTTGAAATGGATGCACGGCCATAATAATTGGCTAAAAAATTCCACATCGAGTGACCTGCAAGCTGGGGGTCAATTTTAGCCAGGCGCGCAAAATCTTTTTTTTGTTTTTTCGGCGATGTGAAATAATCTTTCAACCGGCTGTCAAGTTTAGGACTCCATTCTTCACCCATGTATGAGACTAATCCCTCCTGGAACCAATCAGGCAGATTTAAAAGCACTGCATTTTGTACAATTTCCTGGAGGTTATTCCCATGCAGCATGGAGTTAATATAGACTGTGGCAATGCCCTCCCGCAGTGATTTACGCAATACATTGTGATCACCGTTGAAGTAAAGGAACACTTTGTTTTCAACTACTTTCGTCATTCCGCCCTGGCTGAGAAACTGCTCCCCAATACCCAGGTTGCTTTGTTTCATGTCTGTGAGATCGAGATAGACGATGAGCTCGATCTTGTCGTTCATTTTATGCTCTAGGACGTTCTGGATGGATGGATTATCCAGTTCTGCCATCTGGACGACTGTATGCGCTATTTCACGACCCTTGCCATACCAGTAGGTGACAAAATTCTCCGTTTCGTACATATTCCACTGTTTGAAGTCATCGTGGTACTGAACCCTGTTTTTACCAAATTCAGTGACAACGTTTTGGCCTCCAGCCCATGTACAATAGAGAAGAAATGTAAAAATTAAGAAGATAAACCTGCCCACATGACGAATATAAGGGAGAAAGGAGAGAATTGCAAGTTAGTGGAGAGAGTTGAGTTCAGGCGCTTCCAGTGACATTGGTTTAGAAAGGTTAGTTTTCGGTGTTTAAATTTGCCCGAATTGCATCTTGATTAACTTTGCGACACAGCCTCTCCTGAAGGACAAAAAAATCATGTCTTTAATTCTTCATCTTTGTAAGAAATCAAGTAATCACCAATGAGTTTATCTGTTCACTTCCTGACGTTCAATCCATTTGAGGAAAACACCTTTGCCCCTAAATCCCCTATGCTTCGACCGCTCTACACATCCAAGTTCTGCAGCTCAGTAACCGGGGACTTAAATTATAAAATTAAAAGATGAGCCTCCAAATCCATTCAATCACCTTTAATCCATTTGAGGAAAACACATATATCCTTTATAGTGACAATGGTGAGTGTATCATTATTGATCCCGGTTGTTTTGATGATACAGAACGATCGGAACTAATTGATTTTATTAAAGAAAATAACCTGACACCTGTTCGTCTCATCAATACGCATTGTCATATCGATCATATCCTGGGCAATGCTTTTGTGGCTTCAGAATATTCTATAGGACTTGAAATTCATGAAGGGGAATTACCTGTCCTGCAGGCCGGCATGGCCGTGGCAGGTATGTATGGAGTTCCGTACAACCCTTCTCCGGCACCCCAAAAATTTATCAGAGAAAATGATGTGATTGAACTTGATGGCATAGGTCTGAAAGTATTGTTTACACCGGGTCATTCACCGGCGAGCATTTGCTTCTATAATGAACATGATAAATGGGTGATCGGAGGGGACGTTTTGTTTTATGAAAGTATTGGTCGTACAGATTTGCCTGGAGGTGATCATGATACTCTTCTTAGAAGCATACGAACGCAATTATTCACACTGCCTGATGATACCGCAGTTTATCCCGGCCATGGGCCAAAGACGACGATTGGATATGAGCGGATGTTCAATCCGTATCTCAGGTGATAATGTATTCAATAATTTCAAAAGGAAAACAGAGCTAATGAAGATTATAAAGGTTATGAAGGTTATGAAGTTTAGAAGGTTAAGCAACAGGTGCATAGGAGTATAAGGATGAAGAGTGTGCTTAGGATGTTAATTAGTTTAAAAATTTAGATGTTAAATGGTAAGTTAATATTCCCTTGCCATGGGTAGTTTACTTTTATTTATTATACATTTAGCAGGTAAAATCAAGTCTTATGAAACAGGCAATTCTTTTCGTGATCAGTGTTTTTTTTATTCATATGGCCAGGAGTCAGAACATGATACCTGATAGTTTAGGAAATTATGAGGGTCAAACCGTTACGGTTTGCGGAAAGGTTGCGGATACATATGTCACCAAGTCAGAAAAAAAGATAACCCATCTTAATTTTGATCATCCGTATCCTAATCAAAGTTTTAGTGTCACGATATTTTCAGCTGATCTGGCGCATTTCTCTTATGTCCCATCAGAGTTTCTGAAAGGTAAAAATGTATGTGTGACAGGGAAAGTCAAAATATATGGCGGTAAGCCTGAGATCGTAGTCAGCGCTGAAAGTCAGCTGAAGGTGGAAGAGTAGAACGACAATCCTACATTTCCTCCACTACCGATTCACCGGTTCCCTCACCTCCGTATGTCCACTCCCATTTTTCATAAAGACGGATACGTCCATCCTGTAAAAGCTCTGGTGAGCTGATACAATGACCGCTTCTCAGATGTCCTTTGTCATCAATATGATGATAGACAAAATTGAGACTATTGTCATCATTGACGCGTCCCAGCATGTATCCCTCCTGTATTCTTCCACCACTATAGGTGGCAGTCAGAATATGGTCATGTTGGTAATACTTAAAGATAGTATCTCCATTGACCTGACCATTAGGTGTATTGGTCACCCCGGCAAATTTTCGTTTGTTATAGTCTATTCTCATACCAGGAATTTAATTTATTAGCCCATATGGTTTTGTGACTTTGGCTGACCTCATTTTTTGCATCCGTGACCAGGAATTTCAAATCAAAGCCAAGAACACATTTTGGTGAAAATCATTATATGTTTGTGCTTTATTAATACCCTGATGACCCCGATTCTCGTTCGAAATATAAAACATCTTACCGATGCCCGTTACTTTGCAGCTATGGGTGTGGATTGGATGAGTATAGAACTTACGACCGATCCTGCATCTTTTATGCTCTGGCATGCGCTTAGAAGTTGGGTGGAGGGTGTCATGCTGGCGGCAGAAATGGATATAAATGATGAAATGCTATTGGCCAAAACCATCATTGACGCCAAGCCAGATGGAATTATTTTGAAGGATGCCAGCTTCATCGATCTGCCTGATGAACTAAATCTTTTTTGGGAAGCCAATTCTACTGAAAAGGTGACAGCAGACAGGAAAGGAAAAACGATTCTTTTATACAATGACATGATATCCATGGAAGTTGTATTAGAAATCCCGGCAGATAGAATATTTCTGGAAGCAAGGTGGTCGGTAGAAATGCTTAACGATATACTATTGAAAGGATATGCAGGAGGCATTTGTTTCTCCGGAGGAGATGAGGATATGACCGGGGTGAGAGATTACGGAGTGATGGATGACATGATAGCGCTTCTGGCGCGATGAGAAGTATTTAAAAATGTAAATTCAAATAAATGCAATGAGAAAAGCAATGCGACCGTTGACCATATTTCTTTATTTCCTGACGGGTATTATTTCTAATAGTACTGCCATGACAGTCTCATTGACAGATACGGTCAGATATCAATGTCCGATGAAGTGTGAAGGGGAAAAAACATATGCACATCCGGGCACATGTCCGGTATGTGGTATGAACCTGGAAAAAATACAAGAAGAAAAAGATCTCCGTAAAAAAAACTTTTTTTGCCGGCTGAATAGAACAATATAAAAATGATGAAACATTATTTTCGCATATCCTCCGTATCACTTTTAGTTATCTCCTTTTTATTTTTTGGTTTTACAGATCAGGTCAAGCCAACACCAAAAGGAATAAAAAAAATAAATCACATCGTGGTCATCTACCTTGAGAACCACAGTTTTGATAATCTATACGGTATGTTCCCTGGCGCTAACGGATTGTCGAATGCAAGGAATGTGACACAAATCAACTCCGATGGTAAGCCATTTACTTTTCTTCCTGCTATTCCGGGTAGGAGTGAATTTCCCACTGACCTACCCAATCATTTTTTCAACATCGATCAGTATGTGCCCGCGAATATGAAGATTCCGGACCTGATTCACAGATACTATCAGGAACAGGCACAAATAGATGGTGGAAAAATGGATAGGTTTGCTGACATCTGCGATGCACGAGGACTGACGATGGGGTATTATGACACTGACCAGCTTCTTCTCGCGGCAGAGGCAAAAAATTATACACTATGTGACAACATGTTTCACAGCGCCTTTGGTGGTTCCTTTCTCAATCATATGTGGCTCGTTGCTGCAGCGTCACCGGTATATCGCAATGCACCGGATTCGATAGTTGCGCAATTTGATGAGAATGGTTTTTTAATTCAGGACGGCATTGTGACTCCGGATGGTTATGCAGTGAATACTTGCTTTTCAGTCAACACACCCCATCCTGATATTAAGGTAAGAAGACCGAAAGAACTTTTGCCGACACAGACCATGCCGACAATAGGAGATCGGTTGAGCGATAAAAGTATTACATGGGCATGGTATTCGGGAGGATGGAATGATGCCCTGGCAGGTCAACCGGACAGGTCATTTCAATTTCATCATCAGCCATTCGCATACTTTTCAAATTACGCCGAAAACACACCGGGAAGAACAGCGCATCTAAAAGACGAAACGGAATTTTTTGCTGCAGCCCAGGCCGGTACATTACCTGCAGTGTCTTTCGTAAAACCTATTGGCATTGAAAACGAACACCCTGGATATGCTGATATTGTCACCGGGGAAAAACATGTTCAGGAAATCATCAATGCGATTCGCAATGGACCAAACTGGAAGGATTGTGTCATCATCATCACCTATGATGAAAACGGAGGCTTGTGGGATCATGTAGCTCCACCAGTGATCGATAAGTGGGGACCAGGAACACGTGTGCCGGGTATTATTATTTCACCTTTTGCCAAAAAAGGTTTTATTGATCATACACAATATGAAACCATGAGCATTCTCCGGTTAATTGAAAAAAGGTGGAAATTAAAGTCACTTACTTCCAGGGACAGAAATGCCATCTGTTTTGATAATTGTTTTGATTTCAAGTAAACCCTGCCGGGTATATTCGTAGAAATAATCATTGCCTAAACGACAATTAATACATGATAGCCGAGATCATCACACGTATTGCCAATATTGCAGAAAAATATAAAATCGTTTTCCAGGACCTACGCGCCAATCTACCGGATCCTTTCCGCCGTTTGACCTTTTAATCCATTCTTATGCTTAAATACGGATACTATATTCTGGGCATCATCTATAGCCTCTTCCTCCTTTATTCCCTGTTTACCTATATCACTAAACCAACACCTACTGGCGATGCCACTGTGGATTGGGCCAGGGGTATTTTCTTTTCTGCAGGTTTGTTGGTTATACTCATCATCGGATTATTATTTTGGAAAAGACCCAACATTGGGTTCATTATATTCTGCTTGCCGCTTATTTACCTCGCTATACCATTCATTCGTCAAAAGATGACTGACCTATATGCCGCAGCACCCCCACTCAAAAGTGTCCCGCCATTGACACTCACGATTCAAAACCAGACCAAAGCCAAAGTCCATGTTCAACTCAGTTGTTGGTTTACAACATCGCAAAAAGGAACGTTATCCCTCTATAAAACCATGGACTACACGAGTGAACCTCTTGCAAGCAATGATTATACATTTACGAATTACGAAACAAATTTATTAGCGACAAAATCAAGTTATGTATCCGTCATGATGTACGAACATATTATGGAGACGACACATGATGTATCTTATGAAAAAGAAATACAGCCCTGCATGTATTTTTACGATGAACAAATCGAAGCGTTCGGACAAGGCCATTATACAATCGTCATCGACAGTACAAAGAACACAAAGACATTTAAGGAAACAGTGGAACAATTGAGAGGACAGGGAATATATGAGAAAGGTGTTTTTTAAAAATAGGTTAACTACCTTATATCATTTCCCTTTATCCACCACGCCTAAATAATTATAAGTTTATCTTGTGATTTTAATGAATGTCTTATGGAATGTGGTACAGAAGATAGTAGCGGGGATAAGAATTACAACATGACAATGAAAATTGAAAACATAATATTTGATTTCGGTGGTGTATTAGTGGATTGGAATCCGAGATATCTGTATAAAAATCATTTTCCTTCGGAAGAGGAAATGGAATACTTTCTTCACGCCATATGCACGGATGAGTGGAACATCGAACAGGACAGAGGACGAACTTTAGCAGAAGGCACGACAATATTGCAAGCCAAATTCCCGGAGCATCATGATCTGATCCAACTTTACTATGACGGATGGGAGACCATGCTCAAAAGGGATATTCCTGAAACGGTGACGATCCTGCATAAATTAAAAGAAAAATATAATCTCTATGGCCTGACGAATTGGTCGGCAGAAACGTTTCCAATCGCGTATGAGCGATATTCATTTTTTAAAGAATTCAAAGGCATCGTGGTTTCGGGCACAGAAAAAATGATTAAGCCCGATAAAAGAATATTTCATCTGCTGTTTGACCGGTATCAGATAAAGCCTGAACATTCGGTTTTTATCGATGATAATATCAATAATATCAAAACCGCAAATGAAATTGGCCTGAATGCAATCCATTTTCAAAGCCCCGAACAGTTGGCAAAAGAACTTGAATACATTAAAGTATTATAGCGCACCTTTGTCAAATAATATCCCATGCGTGTTTTTAAATCGGATTTGTATATATAGAATTAATATTTTTTCAAACGGATGATCATGCGTACTTTTTCTACATGTGTTTTTGTTGTGCTTCATTTATTTGCCATCGGGCAGGTGATCAGCTTTCATGATGACAGCCTGAAGATCAACAAAATCTATATCGATGCCCGAATAACGCCTAAGCAACTCGATCTTCTGCTTGGGGCAAAGCATACTAAACTAAAAACAAAAAGTGATGTTCAGATAAAAACGCATACGGGAATAAAAGTCAAACAGGTGACTTATTATTATCCTGCATTAGGACTTTACTTTCGTACCTATAAAGATGATGCTTCAAAATTTGCATTAGGTTTAAAATTAACCAACGCTATAGATCCTAAGGATGAGGTCATTCAAAAACTAATCAAACCGTTTGCCGGTTATCTTTTTATAGTGGGCAATGACATGGCCAGATATAAATCTGTCAATGAAATAAAGCTACTGCCAAATGTATCTGTAAGTTTTCAGGAAAGTTATCCCGACGGGAAGAAAACTATCGTCGGTGGAGAAATTCTGTATCAAAAAGATATTATCAGGCTAAGCATCGACAAGAAAACACAAGAGATTACGGCGATTTATTTTTACCATAATTTTAAAAGATAGACGCACCTCAAAAGGTTTACCACTTAGGCACTTAAGTTCACATAAGCAGTCGCTTAGAAAATTTCACAGTTAAATTTTCAAGTTGAGCGAAGCCAAAACTTCTCCCGTTCGGGGTTCGTTGCTCACTTTTCCGCCATTTCTACCTTTTCCGCTTTTCTGCCTTTTCTGCCATTTCTGCCATTTCTACCTTTTCCGCTTTTCTGCCTTTTCTGCCTTTTCTGCCCTTATTTCATCAACGTCACATCCCCCGTCAACATTTCTGTCACGCCATCAATGTATTCCACTTCAGCGACATAAACGAATACACCGGGATTCATCAGCTCGTTTCTGAAATGCCCATCCCATCCAATTGTAGGATCATTGGGCTGGAAATCTATTTTTTCATGGAGTAAATCTCCCCAGCGATTGTAAATCAGAAATTTTTTGATTTTTACGATTTGACTTTCATCGCCACTGATGTAGAAGATATCATTGATGCCATCACCATTGGGAGAGAATACAGTAGGAATATAAATCCTGCGAATCTTTATAACGCTGATGGTCACCTCATCGGAAACCTGACAGCCACTTAATGCCACAAGTGTAGCACTTAATGTGACTGTATTGAATGTGTGAACAGTACCCTCAAGACAAGCCTGATCAAAACAATTGATGAGTTGATCCGGAGTCCAGATCAGGGTATCAATTTGATTCGAAGAAAGATTGATTGTCGCCTGTATGACAGCATCTTCACCGAGTACTATGTCAATGTCAGGACCTAAATCAATTGAAATCTCAGGAGGTGTCACGATCGTGATCAATGTATCCCATCGACAACCATTGGCATCTTCTATTGCAACAGAATAAACCCCTGCAGGCAAATGATCATAAGTATTGACACTGACGGGCGATGCATTATTTAAACTGTATTGATAAGGTGCTACTCCCCCAATCACCTGATCGATGTGGATGTATGCATCCTGATCTCCAAAGCAAGAGGGACCTCTAACCTCGATCAAAGCACTGGATGGTTTATCTGTGTTTCCATTCACCGTGACAGAAGAAGAATTTGTACATCCTGTCAATGTGTTTGAAATGGTCAATACATAATTCCCAGCCTGATCAACGGTAGGATGTAATGTGTTTTCATTTCCATCAGCTACGATTCCAGGGCCGGTCCACTGTATGTTATATCCTGGTCCTGAAGATGAACCACTAGCATCCGGACTTTGGGTTGGATGACTACAATCTATTTGTCCGGCATTGGCTATCATCACAACAGGCAATGCATTGATCACCACCGAAACTTCTGATGCATCATCAGGACAAGCACCGGGAGCCACCAATTTGTATTCAAAAGAATAATTACCGGGCACCTGGTTCTTCGTATTAAATGTTCCACTTACAGGATTAAATGCATTACCCTGTGACGGCGATGTTGACGTTTCTGTCCAGCTTCCATTCGCATCTTCACCATTGATCAGACTGGCGAGTGTGACCAGTACATCTTCATTAAGACAGTAAGCTGCAGGCTGCAATGCGACTCCTGCATCAACGGTTGGATCGACATCGACACTGACCTGGTAATCTGTTGCACATCCCGGAGGAGGTGGACTAAGCAAACTAAATTGAAAAATATATGCACCCGGATCACCTGCCGTCGCATCAAAGACAGTTCCGTTCAATGTGCCTGGTTTAATTCCCGCCGGAGTTTGAATCAATGACCATGTACCATTCTCAGATGTGTTTTCAATAGACGACAGATCAAGGATATCACCGGCATTGCATAAAGGAACAGCATTGAAAAAGAAGACATCGGGACAAGTACAATCAATGATGGTGACGACGACAAGGTATGTCGCTTCAGGACATGGATCGATGGCCGAATTAGTCGTGTACAAAAAACGATAATCTCCCGCCGTAATATTTTTAAAGTCAAGGTGATTAAATAATCCCGCAGCACCAGACTGATTTACATCTATCCAACTCCCATTCATATCACCTGAAAGAACCAGGTCATATAAGTTGATGACAGAACCACCGGCTTGTGTATTACAAAGTGTAGCTGTGCTTTGTAATTGAGCTGAAGGAGGAAGCACTTCAGCGACAGAAACAGTATCAGCTCCTGAACAGCCAGGCCCATTAGAAACAGTAACACTATAATCGCCGGCTATATTGACAAATAAATTTTGATTCGTCGATCCGTCTGACCACAAGTATGATGCAAAACCGGAGCCTGCATTGAGCGTTGTATTTCCATTCTCGCAGAATGCCTGATTTCCGGCGATGACAGGATGCAAAGATGTGCTCACATCGATCATCGCTGATGCAGAACCTGTACAACCATATGGATCAATCACATCTACCGAATAGAGGCCCGGAGTAGATACAGTGATCGTTTGACCCGTGGAACTGTCACTCCATAAATAACTGGCATATCCGGCTCCTGCATCGAGTATCGTAGATCCACCGATACAATACGTAGTGGAACCACCGATCATGACATTTGGAAGAGGATGTAATACAGTGTTGACGTTCGTTGAGCCACTACATCCATCAGCATCGGTCACCATCACACCGTAATTATTTCCATCGGTCACTGAAATGGTTTGACTTGTTGCACCGGTGGACCATGTGTAGCTCGTATAGCCAGGCCCTGCATCAAGAACGGTACCTGAACCTTCACAAAATTCTAACGTGCCTGTGATGAGTGGAGATAGAGACGACAGTTCCGTCACATCTGATGATGTTGTACCCGCACATCCATTAGCATCGGTGACCGTCACCTGGTATGTACCTGAAGAAGTGACGCTCAGTGTTTGATTCAGGCTGCCATCATTCCATAGATAGGTTGAGTAACCTGCTCCCGCATCAAGTGTTGCAGAGTAGCCGGTACAAAAAACGTTTTGACCAGTGATCAAAGGTTGAGGGAATGGATTTATGGAGACCGATGTTGTTGCAGTTAAAGAATGGCAACCATTCGCATCCACTACTAATGAGTATAGACCAGGATCGAGCGTATCAAGAGGATTTTGCAAAAACGACTGATATCCATTTGGACCTGTCCAGTGAAAAATAATACTTGTATCGGTTGATGTTGTGCTCCCGTGCAGTTGATTGGTTTGCACACCACAGTAAGGACCATCATTTTGTGCTGTAGCATCAGGTCTCGGACTGATCATCACCACCGTCGAATCAATAAATGATGAGCAGACACCAAGTGAGGCGTGGAATGCATACACACCACCGAGGGTTGCATTAGTTGGGTTTTGCTGATTGGATACATATCCATTTGGCCCTGTCCAAGAATACATGACTGATGCTCCTGTAGTATCGGATATTCCCATTAATCGAATCGTATCTCCTTCACACAGGGGACCGTTATTGGTGGCAGATGTGTTTGGCGCCGGAAGAATCGTGATGTTCTGAAAATCCGTTGCTTCGCAATTGTGTCCATCAATGAAATCGTAACTTATTTGATACGTTCCCGGTGGAATATTTTTTGGATGTAACACTCCTCCGGCAGAGACATAGCTGCCAAGAAATGTTCCTCCCGGTGGACTTGCAGTGAGTGTGAATAAATTAATATTTCCGCATATCGGTCCGGGATCAACAATTTGCACATCGGGATTTGCATTGAAAACTACTGTGGTGGCCGTTGAGTTTGTGCAACCATTATCATCCGTCACCACGACGGTATGAAGACCGGAAAAATAAGCATCATAGGTATTGCCATCCACAGGTTCGGGTGTGGTCCACATATAGGTATAGCCACCAGCACCGCCACTTCCTGTGGCAGTCAGTTGCACAGGAGCTTCATTGTCACAAAACTCTGCCGGATCAGGATCAATGGAAATGTCCGGTATTTCATACACTTCAATATCAATCGATGACGTAGTGGTGCAACCGTTTATGTCTGTGTAAGAATCAGTGACGGTATGAATCCCTGGGCCATTGATCATGGGGTTGAAAGTATTTCCTGAGGCGGCACCACCCCATGTGCCACCGCCGGGAACAGCTGTAAGTGTCTGGACGGAATTGTTAGCACAGAAGGGCCCAATCTGGTTGATTTCTAAATCCGGTAAAGGATTCACCGTAAGTTCGACATCATCTGTTCCCATACAGGTATCTTCGGATACGGTCAGTGTATAGATAATGGATCCGCTAAAACCAAGAGGCAAGCTGACTATGGGGTCTTCGGCATTCGGATCAGACAGATAAGCAGTGCCGCCATTTGTACCGGACCAGGAATAAGTCTCATTACCATGACCACCATAACTATCTCCAGTAAGCTGAACATCCTGATCTCCTTCACAGGCCTCAAGATCCTCTCCGGCTCTTGCAGCTAATGAACATGGGGGTGTTGCATTACAATTGAGGTATGGTGCTGCAGTGTCTGTCCATTTCAACCTGAATCCGTTCATGGTTCCTTGCCAATTATCAATCATTAAATAAAAGCCCTGACCAGGCTGGACCACAAGGGTGCTCACAAAACCATCTCCGGTACCGGGACCTTCCGTAAAATCCGTAGTACCCATACCCATCCCGGTATCGGGACAGAAACCGCACATGAAACTTGAAGAGGAGCAACGAACAGGGAATCCGAGATTTCCACATACCACATCAGGACCGAATAAAGCCCAGTCATAATCTTCACCATAACCGCCAAAAGGATGAATAATGAAACCTAAGACTAAATCAGGAGGGGCTGTGGGGTCAATTTCAAAATAATACCAGGCAGAGTTTTGCTCAAGAGCAGTAATGCATCCTGGGTGATTATTTGGATTAGCGAAATCGTTCTCTCCCGGACCTATGGGGTTAAATGAGAGATCAGAATCGTCACAAACGACCTGAGCTTCGGAGCAATCATTGATCTGGGCCTTGCTGAAAAAAGGCAACAGGCACAATAAAGCAATAAGAGTAATGGAAAACGGTTTCATTTTCTGGGTATTCAAAATCAAACTATGCGAAACTACTCCTGTAGCGGATTCCTACATTGGGCAGATTAAAAGTAGACAAAAAAGCCTGTTTTAACCTGTTCAAACAGGTAAAGAATTTTGACGCTAAAAGAATGCGCTTAATTTTAGTCAGGATCAGAATGGTCAAACCAATAGAAATAACTCTTCATGTACCGAGTATCCACGAGCTACGGCGTGCCCCTGATGTCCGGTACCGCAAACGATCTCTAAACAGAAATATCCGATAAAGCGCGATGTTGATTTATTTCGCAAACCGGAAGAAAGTAATGTCCAGGTTATAGTTGATGAAGTGTAAATCATTTAAACGT